>NZ_DASRXP010000703.1:0-9022 GCF_035687465.1 Kribbella sp. | reverse complement strand
CATGGTCGCCATGTTCGGCGCGCACATGCCCGCGCCCTTGGCGAAGCCGCCGATGCTCCAGCCGTCCGGATGCGTGAGGACCGCCTGCTTCGGCACCTTGTCGGTCGTCATCACAGCGGTCGCAGCTGCGAGACCATCCGAAGGACCGTTGCCCAGCGCATCCACTGCCGCATCGATCCCGGGGATGAGCTTGTCCATCGGAAGGCGCTCGCCGATCAGCCCGGTCGAGCAGACGCCGATCTCGGCCGCTCCCACCCCCAGGACTGCGGCCAGCTTCTCGGCGGTCTGGTGGGTGTCCTGGAATCCCTCCGGCCCGGTGCAGGCGTTGGCGCCGCCCGAGTTCAGCACGACTGCCTTCAACTGGCCGGCCGTCAGGACCTGCTGGGACCAGAGCACGGGGGCTGCTTTCACCTTGTTCGTGGTGAAGACGCCCGCCGCCGCGTAGTACGGGCCGTCGTTGACGACGACGGTCAGGTCCGGTTTGCCGGCCGGCTTGATCCCTGCGATCACCCCCGCCGCACGGAAGCCGGCCGGCGCGGTCACTCCGGCGCTCCGATCGACTTGGATGGCTGGGGTGACTGCGAGGGTCACGGTGCTACTCCTACGAGGGGAAGGGCCAGAGTCTCGTCGAGACCAGCGGCCAGGTTCATGCACTGCACGGCGGCGCCGGCGGTGCCTTTGGTGAGGTTGTCCATCGCGGCCACGACGACGACGCGGCCGATGCGCTGGTCGAGCGCGACCTGTACGTGCACGGTGTTCGCGCCGAGCGTCGACTGCGTCTGCGGCCACTGCCCTTCCGGCAGCAGGTGCACGAACGGCTCGTTGCTATAGGCATCTTCATAGGCGTTCCGCAGCTGCGAGGCCGTGATGCCGTCGGCAACAGGTGCGCTGCAGGTCGCGAGGATCCCGCGCGGCATCGGGGCGAGCACCGGCGTGAAGGAGACCGAGACCGGCGAGTCGGTGACCGGAGCCAGGTTCTGCTCGATCTCCGGGGTGTGCCGGTGCACGCCGCCCACGCCGTACGCGGTCGCCGAGCCCATCACCTCCGCGCCCATCAGGTGCGACTTCGCCCCCTTGCCCGCTCCCGAGGTCCCGCTCACCGCGACCACCACCAGCTGGCCGGGATCGACGAGCCCACCCTGTACTGCGGGGAGCAGAGCCAGCGTGGACACCGTGGGATAACACCCCGGTACTGCGATCCGGTTCGCGCCGCGCAGCTTGTCCCGCTGGCCGGGGAGTTCCGGGAGACCGTACGGCCAGGAGCCGGCGTGCTTGCCGCCGTAGAACTCCACCCACGCCTCGGGCTCTACCAGCCGGAAGTCCGCGCCGCAGTCGATCACGGTGACGTCCTCGCCGAGTTGTTCGGCGATTTCGGCGGACTGTCCATGCGGGAGGGCCAGGAACACCACATCGTGTCCGGCGAGGTTCTCCGCGGTGGTCTCGGCCAGCACCCGGCCGGCCAGGGGGGTGAGGTGCGGGTGGTGCGCGCCCAGCGCAGTACCGGCGTTGCCTCCCGCGGTGAGCGCTCCGATCTCGACCTCCGGGTGCGAGGACAGCAGCCGGAGCAACTCTCCCCCGGCATAGCCACTGGCACCTGCGATCGCGACCTTCAGGCTCATGTGAATGAGTATGTCATGGATCGGATGAATATCCAACCGCGGGTGTGGTACCACGGTACGACCACCGGGGGCCGAAATCAGTCGCCGGTACCACGGTTGGCCGGATTCCCGCTCCTAGTTTGGGCAGTGAGGCAGCCGGGAGGCCCGGCGCCCGTGATCGAGGGACGACGGATGATCGAGGCACATCAACTGACCAAGAGGTACGGGGAGACGACTGCCGTGGACCGGCTGGACTTCACCGTCCAGCCGGGCACCGTGACCGGATTCCTCGGCCCCAACGGCGCCGGCAAATCCACCACCATGCGGATGATCATCGGACTGGACGCACCCACCAGCGGCTCGGTGATCGTCAACGGCCGCCCGTACGCCGAGCACACCGCTCCCCTGCAGGAGGTCGGTGCGCTGCTGGAAGCCAAGTCGATCCACCCGGGACGGTCCGCGTTCGACCACCTGATGGCACAGGCCTACACCCACGGCATTCCGCGCCGGCGGGTGGAAGAAGTGATCGAGATGACCGGCCTCGAGTCGGTCGCGAAGAAGCGCGCCGGGGCGTTCTCCCTCGGCATGGGGCAGCGGCTGGGGATCGCGGCCGCCTTGCTGGGCGACCCGGCCACGGTGATGCTGGACGAACCGGTGAACGGGCTCGACCCCGAGGGCGTGCTGTGGATCCGCAACCTGCTCACCGGGCTGGCCGCTGACGGCCGCACTGTCTTCATCTCCTCGCACCTGATGAGCGAGATGGCCCTGGTCGCCGACCACCTGATCATCGTGGGGCGCGGCCGGCTGCTCGCCGACACCACTGTCGACGAGCTGGTCGAGCAGACCCACGGCGACAGCGTGACGGTGGCGACCAGCGACCCGGCCCGGCTGCGCGAGGTGCTCGCGGGACCCGGTATCGAGATCACCGGGCGGGCGGGTTCGGAGGAACTGCAGGTGAGCGGATTGACGGCCCGCGAGATCGGGCTGAAGGCGCGCGACACGGGGATCGCCTTGTTCGAGCTGACCGCGAAGAAGGTCTCGCTCGAAGAGGCGTTCATGGATCTGACCAGGGATTCGGTCGAGTACCACGGCAGCACCGAGCTTTCCGGGAGGGCAGCATGAGCGTCATCACCTCGCCTCGCGCGACGACAGAGGAGCCGGGCAAGGCACCGCGCCCGGAGTACAAGGTGACGGGCCGGCGCGTACTCCGGTCCGAATGGTCGAAGCTGTGGTCCCTTCGCTCGACCTGGATCACGTTGGGACTGGGCCTGCTGTTCCTGGTTGCCTTCGGCTTGATCGCGGCCGCGCGCTACAAGTCCAGCCTCACCTCGGGCCGGCAGATGGATCCGGACTTCGCTGATGCGAACGCCCTCACCCTCTCCCTGTTCGGCGTCTCGCTCGCGCAACTGGCGCTGGGCGTGCTGGGCGTGCTGGTGACCGCGGGTGAATACAGCACCGGGATGATCCGCTCGACGTTGGCCGCGGTCCCCAAGCGACTGCCGGTGCTGTGGTCGAAGGCCACGGCGTACGGCGTGGTCGCGCTGATCGTGGGCCTCGTCGGCGCCATCGCCACCTTCCTGATCGGCAGCCAGATCCTGTCCGGCACCCCCGCGGAACTGTCGCTCTCGGACTCGGGAGTCGTCCGCAGCCTGCTGGGCGCCGGCCTCTACCTGGGCCTGATCGGCGTCATCGGCGTTGCGCTGGGCTCGCTCCTGCGGTCGGTGGCGGGCGGCATCACGGTCCTGGTCGCGGCCATGATGCTTGTTCCGGGGCTGATCACGCTGCTGCCGAGCGCCTGGCAGAACAACATCGAGCCCTACCTGCCCAGCGTGGCCGGCGGGTCGATGTACGCCTTGGACAAGGCTCCGAACACGCTGTCGGCGGGTGCCGGACTAGCGGTGTTCCTGGGGTGGACAGTGGTCGTGCTGGCCGCTGCTGCCTGGCGGCTGAAGCGAACCGACGCCTGAGATTCACCGGCCCGGCACACAATGGACAGGTGACACCCGTGACGACCACCTCCACGAGCCAGCCGCCAGGCGCTGAGCTCGACACGCTCTGGAGGCACCCACTGGTCATCCGGCTGGGCCGGTTCGGTCAGCGTTTGCGGCAGGCAGACGTACGGCGTCCCTGGGTGCTCGACCTGATCGTCGTGGTGCTGGTCATCGTGGTGTTCTGCGTGCCGGACCTCGTGATGGGCGGCGAACACCCAGGCGACCTCACGACTGGCTTCGAACAGCTGCCCCTGGCCGCGATGCTCGCAGTACAGGCCGGGCTGGTGCTACCGCTGTTCCTGCGGCGACGGGCGCCGTTCGCGGCCTTCGTCGCCATCGCAGCCGTGTTCCTGCTCCAGTTCTCGCTGGACTCGTTTCTCCGAGCAGACATCGCCCTGCTCGTCGCCCTCTACAGCCTGACCCTGCACGGCCAGCTGCGCCAACTGCTCATCGCCTGCGCGATGACGGCGGCTGCCTTCGTGCTGCTGGCCGTGCGGTTGTCAGGTCCGGCGTCGGTGGCGGAGGCGCTGTTCTTCCTGTTCGCGGCCGCGACCGCAGCCGTCGCGCTCGGACTGGCGGTCCGCGTCAGGCGGTCCCAGCTCGCCAGTCTGCGCGAGCATGCGGCCCGGCTGGAGGTCGAGCGCGACCAGCGGGCCAGGCTGGCCGCGGCCAGTGAACGCACCCGGGTCGCGAGGGAGATGCACGACATCGTCGGCCACAACCTGTCGGTGATGATCACCCTCGCGGACGGCGGCGCCTATGCGGCCGAAGTCACACCTCGGCGCAGCGCGGAGGCGCTCCGGCTGATCGCCGACACCGGACGTGAGGCGATGAGCGAACTGCGGCGGATGCTGGGCGCGTTGCGCGAGTCCACCGACACCCCCGAGCTCAGTCCCCAGCCGAGCATCGCCGACATCGACGGACTGTCCGCCCGGATCCGCGCCGCCGGACCAGAGGTGCTCTATCGCACCACGGGAGATCTCGACGGACTCGATCGCGGCGTGCAACTGGCGGCGTACCGGATCGTGCAGGAGGCCCTCACCAACACGCTCAAGCACGCCGGACCGGACACCCAGGCATGGGTCTCCCTGAGCGTCGAGGACCAGCGGCTGCAGATCGGCATCGAAGACACCGGCCCACGCTCCAGTACCTTCCGGCCCGAACAGGCAGGCGACGACGGACACGGCCTGATCGGGATGAGAGAACGCGCTGCCCTGTACGGCGGGGACGTCACCGCCGGCCCGAGATCCGGCGGCGGATGGATCGTGGCCGCCGACCTCGCGCTCGCCTCGCCCTCCGAACCAGCCAAAGGTGCCCTATGACCACAGTGCTCATCGTCGACGACCAGCCGCTGCAGCGACTCGGGTTCCGGATGCTGCTGGAGTCGGTCCCCGACACCCAGGTGGCCGGTGAGGCGTCCGGTGGTTCCGAGGCGGTCCGCCAGGCTGCCGAGTTGCGTCCCGACGTCGTTCTGATGGACGTCAGGATGCCCGGGATGGACGGTATCGAGGCCACCCGGCAGATCACCGCCAACGGTGGGCGCTCCCGCGTCCTGGTGCTGACGACGTTCGATCTCGACGAGTACGCGCATTCCGCGCTGCGGGCCGGCGCCAGCGGCTTCCTGCTCAAGGACGCGCGGCCGGAAGAGTTGCTGGCCGGGATCCGTGCGGTCGCCGCCGGAGACGCCATCATCGCGCCGGCTCTGACCCGGCGCCTGCTCGACGCCTACGTGCATCACCTCCCCGCCCGGGTCGAGCAGCCGGACGACAATCCGAAGCTGCGCAGCCTGACCGATCGCGAGCGCGAGATCCTCGTTGCCGTGGGCAAGGGCTGGACGAACGCGGAGATCGCCGAGCGGCTGGTGCTGTCGGAGTCGACCGTGAAGACGCACGTCGGCCGGGTGCTGTCGAAGATCGGCGCCCGCGACCGGATCCAGGCGGTCATCTTCGCCTACGACCTGGAACTCACCCGACCCAAACCCGCCGGCACCGACTGACCGGGGCGCGCCGGAACGACGCACCCCGGCGGTGTTGTCAGGGAATGGTCTCTCCGAGCGCCAGGATGGCCGCGGGCACGAGGAACGTGTAGACCGACGTGGCCGTCAGGATGGCGCCGAGGACCCGGCCGGGCAGCTTCCCGTACGTCGTCGCCGCGACGGCCAGGAAGGCGATCACCCAGACGACCAGGATCGACTGGAACATCCAGCTGCCGTCGAAGAACTTCCACCAGAACAGCGGCACGATCGCGACCGCCACGGCCAGGTTCCCGATCGGCCGCAGGTCCAGTCCCTTGATCAGCGAGACACCGAGACCGGTGAAGAACGTTCCGTAGAAGGTGACCAGTCCCCCGAGCGGGATGCCGGTCGGCCCGGGCACGGTACCGACGATCACGGCGGCCTGGAGGAGATCGAGCAGACCGGCGAGCAGGGTGATCCAGCCGACCGTGACGAGCGGATTCGGCCCCTCTTCGTCGGCGGGCTTCGCGCCGAGGCCGAGAAAGGCGAGGCCATTCACCCAGACGGCGAGACCGGAGATCACGAATATCACCGTGATTGGTGGCATGTTGCATCCCTTCTTTGTTTCTTCGGGTAATCGGGCCGGTAATGGCCGGAAGAAAGCCGGCGAAGGCCGCATGCCACTGCGATTGTGCTAGCTTGGAAAGCGTTGCGGCCAGGCCCGATCGATCGACGGCGTACGAATGCACACTCGGTCACCGTTGATCTGTGTCAGTTGGACTGCTGTGACGTCGCGGAGGCTGCCGGCCAGGCAGGACGGACCAGGTCCGGCCGGCCGGCGGCCTACGCTGGGAATTCGATCAACCAGTTCCTTTCGCCGGGCTTTCACCACAATTGTCCGGGGCGTGACCTGTTACTCACCCATTGACAGTTGATCGAGAGACAGTTTCGCAAGCGTGTCATCCGAACTAAGTAAACGTTACGAGAATGTCGCCGATGTAACGCGTGCGGAACCCTGCCGACAGCCGGCTGACGGTGGTGACGCGGGTCATGTCACAGATCCGCCGGGAGCCCGTGTCCTCGGGTGAGAACCTCGAGGAGGCGGAGATGGCCAGAATCAGTCTGGAGTACCGGCGGACGCCGTTCGTCCGGGTGCTGGAGTGGTACAGCAAGCGCAAGTACGGCGAGTTGCTGGATCCGGGGAAGGTCGCCCTGCACAATCGGCGGGTGCTGACCACGACGCTGGCCGTGGAGGCGACCGCGGCCCGGTGGAACCAGCTGGATCCGACCCTGCGCGCGCTCGCCGGGATGGTGGCGTCGGCCGAGATCGGCTGCAGTTGGTGCCTGGACTTCGGCTTCTGGGAACACCATCACCAGGGCATCGATCCGGTCAAGTTGCGCGCTGTGTCAGGGTGGCGGGACAGCGAGGTCTACACGGAGCTGGAGCGCGCGGTGATGGAGTACGCCGAGGCGATGACGGCGACCCCGCCGCGGGTCACCGACGAGCAGGTCGAGCGGCTCCGCCGGGACCTGTCCGAGGGCGAGTTGGTCGAGCTCACCACCCAGGTGTCGCTGGAGAACTTCCGCTCCCGGACGAACGCCGCACTCGACCTGACGAGCCAGGGCTTCAAAGCGTCCTGCGAGTTGAGGCCGGCGTGACTCCTGAGGAAGAGCTCGCCAAGGAGTTCGCGGAACATCGTGGCGTCCTCGTTGGCGCGGCGTACCGGGTGGTGGGGAGTGCGAGCGACGCCGAGGACGTAGTACAGGAGGCCTGGCTGCGGTGGTCCGTGGCGGATCGCGGTGAGGTGCGGGATCCGCGGGCGTACCTGATCCGGATCACCACCCGGCTTGCGTTGAACCGGCTGCGGCAACAGAAGTCCAGGCGTGAGCAGTACGTCGGACCGTGGTTGCCCGAGCCGATCGCGGCCGAGGACGATCCCGCCGTGGTCGCGGAGGTGGCGGACTCCGTTTCGATGGCGATGCTGGTGGTGCTCGAGACGTTGTCGCCGCTGGAACGGGCCGCCTTCGTGCTGCGTGAGGTGTTCGACCTGCCGTTCGGGGAGATCGCGGAGACACTCGGGCGGTCGGAGTCCGCAGTACGGCAACTGGCGCATCGCGCACGGGCCCATGTGCATGCGCGGCAGCCGCGGCATCGGGTGGACAAGGCGAGGCATACCGAGGTGACTGCGAAGTTCCTTGAAGCCACCTTGTCCGGGGACCTCACGCGGGTGATCTCACTGCTCGCACCGGACGTCGTGCTGGTGAGCGACGGCGGTGGCAAGCGGCAGGCCGCACTCCGGCCGCTCAACGGTCCGGACAAGGTTGCCCGCTGGCTGATCGGCGTACGGCAGGACGTGCTCGCGGCCGACCTCGCACTGCAGCTGACTTCGCTGAACGGCGAACCGGCCTTCGTCGCCTATGCCGGCGACGAGGTCGACACCGTGGGCTTCCTGGAGGTGGACGAGCTGGACCGGATCACTCAGATCTACGTCGTCCGCAACCCCGACAAACTGACCGGGGTCCCTGGACCCAGCTGAGCGGGAGCGGAGGGCGGAGGCCAGGTCGGAGAGCGACACCTTGAGCGAGGTGCGGCTGACGGTCAGTTCGACCAGGTCGGTCCAGCGCGATGCCCCGGTACCCCCGCTACGATCGCCTGGAGGCGGCAACGGAGGGGGGCGTTGATGACTCGTCGATCGGAGCAGCGGGACGCCAACGAGCTGCGAGGGAAGTTCCTCGCCAACCGGGACAAGGTCCGGTCGTGGACCGTCGGCTGGCAGTGTCCTGAGGTCGACTGGCCCGCGTTCCGCGAGATCCCCTCGCCCTGGGTGGTGCGCCGGGGGGAGGAACCTCGGTGGCTGGAGCGCGACGCGCCGTTCATGGGTGAGTACCGGTGGTTGCTGGAGGCGCGACCGCGCGCGGGGACCGGTGTCACGTCGGTGAGAGGCAACTGGTTCTTCCGCGAGCGGCATGAGTTCGAGCGCTTGGAGATCGAGTTCCAGAGCGTGGCGGATCCGGCGTACCTGGCCGAGAAGCTCGCGTTGGGCGCGCATGCGGCAGCCCTGAAAGGCTGGCAGCAAGACGACGTGCACGGAGTACATGCCTGGCTCTTCCAGGGTCTCGACACCCGGCCGATCGGCGACCTGGTGAGCGGGCAGCACCGGGAAGGCTGGATCCTCTTCGAACTCAAACGCTGGCCGGCCCCGACCACCCCGAACGAACTCAAAGCCAGTCTCACCATGAAACCGACAACCACCACCCTCGACGGCTCGCCTCTGACTCCCGACGGCCGATCCACCTAACCGGGTGCAGGTCACTGGTCGTCGGTCTCTTCGTCGGGTTCGTTGGTGGGGTCGTTGGTGGTGGTGATGGGGTGGGTGCCGGTGTGGTCGACGCGGAATTGGTATCCGTTGGGTGAGGTCCAGAGGAGTGCTCCGTCGTCGAGGGTCTCGACGTGCCAGCGGGCGTGGGTTTTGAGTCGG
>NZ_DASRXP010000702.1:0-5005 GCF_035687465.1 Kribbella sp. | reverse complement strand
GTAGTTGCAGTGCGCTCGGTGGACCGAACGATGCACGATCGCCCGCTGCCCGCTGCCCGCTGCCCGCTGCCTCGCTGCCCTGCCCGTTGTCCCGCCGTTGCCCCGTTTCTGCGCCCAGCCCGTTGCCCCGCTTCGCCCGGTGCCGGGCTTTACGGCCGATGCCGGTCTGTAGGGCGGCAGTGGTCGAACGGGGGGTGATCGGTCTGCTGGCGGCTTTGTTCGGTGGCGGGTTTTGCGGCCGATGCCGGTCTGTAGGGCGGTAGTGGTCGAGCGGAGGGTGATCGGTCTGCGGGCGGCTTTGTTCGGTGGCGGGCTTTGTGGTGGATACCGGTCTGTAGGGCGGTAGTGGTCGAGCGGAGGGTGATCCGTTGGCGAGCCGGACGAGACCGACCGCCCTCGCGGGCGCAGCAGCCGTTGCTGCTGTCGGTGTGCGGTCCGCGGGCGAGTGGGTTACTCGTCGATGAGGGCGCGGAGGGGGTTTCGGTCGGGTTCGGGGACGTAGGTGGCGTAGTAGTCGTAGAGGTTTTGGCGGGCGACTCGGGCGGCGGCGTGGCCGTCGCCGGCTCGGATCGCGGCGACTACTTCGGTGTGGTGCTGGAGGGATTCGAGCATCAGTGCGCGGCTGTTGGCGGCGTGCGCGATCTTGTCGGCGATCAGGCCCAGTACTACGCCGCGCACGACCTCGTTGCAGGTCTCGATCAGCGAGTTGCGGCTGACCCGGGCGACTGCCTCGTGGAACGCCAGATCCGCCTCGCTGAAGGCGGCGAAGTCGATGTCGATCGCGGCACGCATCTCGACCAGCGACTGCTCCATCTCCGCGAGTTGCTCGTCGGTCCGCAGCCGCGACGCCAGCTGGATCGCCGCGCCGTCCATGATCATCCGGAACCCGATCAGCTCACTCAGACTCAGCTCGTCCACCCGCGCGAGCCGTACCAGCTGCTTGCGCAGCGCGCCGGACGAGTACGGCAGGATCTCCGGCCCGTTGGGATCGCCCGGGCGGGATCGGACGACGCCGTTGCTCTCCAGCACCCGGAGCGCCTCCCGGACCGTCGACCGGCTGACCGCGAACTGGACGACCAGTTCCCGCTCACTCGGCAACCGTTGGCCGGGGGCGAGGTCGCCGCGGCTGAGCGCGTCCTCGATCTGCTCGACGATCCGCTGGTAGGCGCGGACGGGCTGCACCGGCTGGAACTGCAGTCCCTTCGCCATCTGGCCGCGCTCCTTCATCGCTCGACTTCCTAGCTCGACTTCATCGGTTGACTTGATCGCTTGACAGACCCCTGCGCAGCGACAAACCTAGTGCCCTATTGAGACCTAGTCCACTGGTCTGACCAGCTGCCGTCGCGTTGATCACCGCAGTGAGAAGTCGCCGACCGGCGTGCCCCATGCCGGTGGACCGGGCCGGATCGTCAAGAATGCGGCGAGAGAACGCAGCAACCCAGCAAGAGGAGTTCGCGTGAAGTCGTATCCCACCCGGGCGGTCGCGCTCGCCGCCGCGGGCCTGCTGGCCCTGACCGCCTGCTCCGCGGGCTCCGGCTCGTCCTCGAACTCCTCGCCCGGCGCGGACCAGGCGCTCTCGATCGGCCTGGTCGCCGAGCCGGCCAGCCTCGACTTCACCACCACCGACGGCGCCGCGATCCCGCAGGCGCTGCTCGGCAACGTCTACAACGGGCTCGTCAAGCAGGACGAGACCGGCAAGATCGTGCCGGACCTGGCCAAGTCGTGGACCGTCTCGCCGGACCGCAAGCTTTACACCTTCACTCTGGTCGACAACGCGAAGTTCACCAACGGCGCGGCGTTCACCTCGGCGGACGCGGTGTTCAGCATCGATCGGGTGAAGAAGAACTGGACCACCTCGCTCAAGGCCGCGATGGACGTGGTCCAGACCGCGAAGGCCGTCTCGCCGACCGAGTTGCAGGTGACTCTGAGCAAGCCGAGCAACGACTGGCTCTTCCGGATGACCACCCGGATCGGCGCGATGTTCTCCCAGACGGGAGTGGACAAGCTCGCGACGGATCCCGTCGGCACCGGTCCGTACAAGTTCGGCACCTGGAAGCGCGGCGACTCGATCGTGCTGCAGCGCAACGACGACTACTGGGGCACCAAGCCGTTCTTCAACCAGGTCACGCTGAAGTACTTCAAGGACCCGACCGCGCTGAACAACGCTCTGCTCACCGGCACGATCAATGTGATCGGCACGGTGCAGGCCCCGGAGGCGCTCAGTCAGTTCACCAGCAACGACAAGTACCAGGTGATCGAGGGTACGACGAACGGCGAGGTACTGCTGTCGTTCAACAACTCGCAACCGGTCTTCAAGGATATCCGGGTCCGTCAGGCGATCCGGCAGGCGATCGACCACAAGGCCTTGCTGGACACGTGTTTCGCGGGACGCGGCAAGCTGATCGGCAGCATGGTTCCGCCGACTGACCCGTGGTACGAGGACCTGACCAGCGTTGCGCCGTACGACCAAGCCAAGGCGAAGGCGGCTCTCCAGGCAGCCGGGGCCACCGGCAAGACGCTGCGGTTGCGACTGCCTACGTTGCCCTATGCAACGTCTTGCGGGCAGGTCGTGAAGAGCCAGCTGGAGCAGGTCGGACTGAAGGTGACGATCGACCAGCTCGAGTTCCCGGCGGCGTGGCTGACCACCGTGCTGAAGAACGCGGACTACGACATGTCGATCATCGCGCACGTCGAACCGCGCGACCTCGGTGCTGTGTTCAACGCGAAGTACTACACCCGGTACGACGATCCCACGCTGCAGGGGCTGCTCGCCGCGGCGGACGCCGGCGACGAGGCGACGCAGGTCAGCGAGATGAAGAAGGCCGCCCGGCGCATCTCCGAGCAGGCCGCAGCCGACTGGCTCTTCCTGCTGCCGAACCTGGTGGTCGCCGACAAGAACCTCACCGGCCTCCCGCAGAACGCCATCACGGAGTCCTTCGATCTGTCCCGCCTCGCCCGCTCCTGATTCCCCTTGTGACGGGAAACCCCTCCGATCATTCGCCCCCTTTTGACCCGCTGTGGACAACCCGAGAGGTGAGCTGAGCAGATGGTCCTCCGCCTGATCGAGCGCACGGCCGTGCTCTTGGTCAGCCTTGCGGTCAGCTCGGTGCTGGTGTTCGCCTTCATGGCTGTATTGCCCGGCGATCCCGCTCGGGTCGCGCTCGGGGTGAACGCGTCCGATGAGGCCGTGGCGGAGTTGCGTCGGCAGTTCGGGTTGGACCGGTCGCTGAGTACGCAGTACTTCGACTGGTTGGGCGGACTGCTGCAGGGCGACTTCGGGACGTCGTACGTGTCGAAGGCCGCTATCGGGCCGCAGATCTTCGATCGGTTCCAGGTGACGCTGTGGCTGGTGGTGGTTGCGATGGTGGTCGCGCTGGTGATTGCGGCTCCGGCCGGCACGGTGATGGCAGCGCGGCATCGGCGGCTCTCCGGGCTGGCGCTGTCTGCGCTGTCCCAGGTTGGTGTTGCTGTGCCGGCATTCCTGGCCGGGATCCTGCTGATCATGCTGTTCGCGGTGAAGCTCGGCTGGCTGCCGGCCAACGGGTGGACGCCGCCGGCGGAAGATCCCGGGATGTTCCTTCGCCAACTGATCCTTCCAGCCTTGTCGCTCGGGCTGGTGCAAGGCGCAGTACTGACTCGCTATGTGCGCAGTGCTGTGTTGGACGTCCTGCGTGAGGACTACTTGCGTACTGCGCGCGCCAAGGGCTTGCGGCCGTTCCCTGCTTTGTGGCGGCACGGTCTGCGCAATGCGGCGGTTCCTGTGGTGACGGTGCTGGGGTTGCAGCTTGCGACGCTGCTGATCGGTGCTGTCGTGGTTGAGCGCGTGTTCGTGATCCCTGGGCTCGGCAGCCTCCTGCTCGATGGTGTGTCCAACCGGGATCTGCTGCTCGTGCAGGACGTGGTGATGGTGCTCGTCATCGCAGTACTGGTGGTCAACTTCCTCGTCGACCTCCTGTACGTCGCACTGGATCCCCGGCTGCGGGTGGGTTCGCGATGAGGCGACTGAACCCGAGTCTCGTGGTGGGCGGTTTGATCGTGGCGATCATCGTGCTCACGGCCCTGGTCTCGTTCATCTGGACCCCGTACGACGCGACGCTCGTGGATCCTGCGGTTCGTCTGGCCAAGCCATCGTGGTCCCACTGGTTCGGCACCGACAAGTTCGGCCGGGATGTGTTGAGCCAGATCATGGTGGGCTCGCGGACGACGTTGTTCGTCGGCCTGGTGGCGGTCGGGGTGGCTGCCGTGATCGGCGTACCGCTGGGGATTCTTGCGGCGATGAGCCGGCGGTGGTCCAGCGAGGTGATCATGCGGGCCAACGATCTCTTGCTGGCCTTCCCGGCGTTGCTGTTGGCAATCATGTTCGGGGCGGTGTTCGGGGCGAGCACGTTGACGGCGATGGTTGCTATTGGCATCGCTACCGTGCCGAGCTTTGCACGGGTGATCCGGAGTGGGGCGTTGCAGGTGATGCGGACCGAGTACGTGCTCGCTGCTCGTGCGGCCGGACGCCAGCCGCTGCCGATCGCAGTACGGCATGTTCTTCCGAATGTGACGAGCCTGATTACTGTGCAGGCTTCGGTGTCGTTTGCGATCGCCGTTCTCGCTGAGGCAGCGCTCTCTTTCCTGGGATACGGGACGCCTCCGCCTACGCCTTCGTGGGGGCGGATGCTGCAGGAGAGCCAGGAGTTCTTGTTCAGTGCGCCGCGGTTGGCGGTGTTCCCGGGGTTGGCGATCGCGATCGCCGTACTGGGCTTCAACCTCCTGGGCGACGGCCTCCGAGACCGCTTCGATCCCAAACTAGAGGACCGCCGATGAGCGACGTCCCCGATGTTCTCCGGGTGCAGGGGCTGACTGTGACCGTGCGGGACAAGACGTTGGTGCATGACGTCGATCTGACCGTGGGGCCGGGGGAGCGGGTCGGGCTGATCGGCGAGTCCGGATCCGGGAAATCGCTCACTGCGCTCAGCTTGATGGGCTTGCTGCCCGAGGATGTCCGCGCGAAGGGGTC
>NZ_DASRXP010000701.1:0-14126 GCF_035687465.1 Kribbella sp. | reverse complement strand
GGGCAGCACCCTCGACGGAATCCCCTGAACTTGTGGCCGTTCTTCTCAGCGGCTCCGGGCGTAGCTGCGTCCTTTCCTGGTCGTGGTGAGGTGTGTCAAGGGTCGAACTTGTTCGAGCCCGAAGGGCCGCGAAGCGCCCTTGACTCACCTCACCGCGACTAGCAAAATCACGCAGCCCGGCGACGCGAACCACATGCACCTACCTGCGAACCACCCACACCTATGCACCCGCGAATCACCTGCGTGGTTTGTGGTGAACGGGGCACGTGGTAACCCACGCGAAACGTGGAAGGCCGATTCGGAAACGTGAGTTTGTTCCGGGGGCAATCGTGCGGCAATGGGGCGGTTCTTCACTTGGATGACATCCAGGACGCCGCTAGGACCGGGAGTCGACAATGCCGCAGCTCACCCTCAGGGAAGGCGCGCACTATCCGGTTGTCGTGATCGGTGGCGGTCAGGCCGGGCTGGCGACCAGTTGGCAGCTCACCGACCGCGGGCTGGATCACCTTGTGCTGGAGGCGGATCGCGTCGGGAGTGAGTGGCGGAACCGCCGGTGGGAATCGTTCTGCCTGGTCACGCCGAACTGGCAGTGCCGGCTCCCCGGTTTCCCGTACTCCGGTGCCGATGGTGACGGGTTCATGCTCCGCGACGAGATCGTGCAGTACCTCGAGGACTACGCGAGCTCGTTCGAAGTGCCTTTGGTTGAAGGGGTTCGCGCGACCGGACTGGAGGAATCCGCCGCCGAGGGATTTCGCGTGACCACCGATCGGGGAACCATCACCGCGGACCAGGTGGTCCTCGCGACCGGCCCGTACCAGGTGCCGCGCATCCCGAGGATCGCCGAGCGGCTTCCGGATCACCTTGCTCAGGTCCACTCCTCGCAGTACCGGAATCCTGACCAACTGCCGGCCGGCGACGTCGTAGTGGTTGGCACCGGGCAGTCCGGGTGTCAGATCGCTGAGGACCTTCACCTGGCCGGGCGCACTGTTCACCTGGTGACTGGTACCGCGCCGAGGGTCGCGAGGTTCTATCGCGGTCGCGATGTGGTCGCCTGGTTGGACGAGATGGGCTACTACGCCAAGGGAATCGAGGACTTCGACGACGTCGACGCCGTACGGTTCCGGGTCAACCACTACGTCACCGGTCGCGATGGCGGTCGCGACATCGACCTGCGGCGGTTCGCGCTGGAGGGCATGCGGCTCTACGGCCGGCTGATTGACGCGGACGGCGAGCGGTTGCGGTTCCAGCAGGATCTGCGGGCCAACCTCGACCATGCCGATGCGGTTTCCGAGGGCATCAAGGACTCGATCGACGCGTACATCGCGGCTCACCAGCTCGACGCGCCCGAGGAGCCTCGCTACCAACCTGTCTGGGAACCGCAGGTCGAGCCCGAGGAGCTGAGGCTGGACGGGATCGACTCGGTGGTGTGGAGCACCGGCTTCCGTCGCGACGACTCTTGGATCCGGGTGCCGGTGTTCGACGGGCGCGGCTATCCGACGCACCAGCGTGGGGTGACGAGTGTGCCCGGTATCTACTTCATCGGACTGCCGTGGCAGCACACCTGGGGATCCGGCCGGTTCGGCGGTGTCGCCGACGACGCGCAGTACCTGGCCGAGCAGATCGTGGCCCGACGCATGCAGACCGGCGTCCGCTGGATCGCCGGCCTGCCCCGCTCCGCGAAGACTGTTGCGTAAGGCAAGCGATATGTCGACAAACCTCTGCGACGCGCACCGGCATCTCGGCAAGTTGCCCGCGTACCCCTTCTACGGTGGTCCGCCGGTCAACCCGGATATCACCGCGCGGGCAACCATCGACGAGCTGATCGCCGACCTCGATGCCGAGGGCACCGAACGTGCCCTGGTGATCCCGAACTACGGCGTCCCGGACGTCTCGGTCTCCTTTGCCCTGAACGATCTCGTCGTCGAGGCCGCGACCCGGGACGATCGGATCCGGGCGGGTCTGTGGGTCTCGCCGCGGCCCCAGGACGCGCAGTACACGGCCAAGGCGTTGGCGCTGGCCGGTGAGCCGGGGGTCAAGGCGCTGAAGCTGAGCTTCCTGTTGGGCGGTCATCCCACCGATGACGCGATCCGCCCGCAGTTGGACGAGATCTTCGCCGTCGCCGCCGCGAACAACCTCGTCGTCCACGTCCATACCTCACCCGGCGCCGCCTCCGACATCGACCACGTCGGCACCTTGGTCGACCGGTACGCCGACGAGGTCCCGTTGCATCTCGTCCACTTCGGTGGCGGGATGAGCGGTCATATCAAGCTGATCGGCTCCCGGTTCTTCGACTGGATCGAGGCCGGGAAGCAGGTCTACACCGATCTGTCCTGGGCGATCGGCTTCGCCCCGGGCTGGCTGGCCGCCGAGATCGAGCGGCGCGGCCTCGGCCACGACCGGGTGCTGTTCGCCAGCGACCAGCCGTGGGGCGACCATGCCGGCGAGCTCGCCCGGATGCGTTCCGCGATGGGCGACGGCGAGCTCGGCGAACTGGTCTTCCATCGCACCTTCTCCCGTCTCTACGACTGACCACCCACCCAACCCGCACCGCACATCGGAACAAGGAGCAAGACATGCCTGAACTGGCCGAACTGACCGACCTCGAGGCCAAGAGCCTGGAAGAGATCCCGCACCCGTCGCTGCCGCAGGGCTCCAGCATCTACGGCGGTACCAAGGTCTTCCCCGACTACCAGGCCGAGGACGGCGAGACCTACTTCACCCTGGTGCACGGCATCGCGCACGAGTCCTCGGTGAGCTTCGTCGCGATCCTGCAGGCGACCCGGGCCCAGCGCAAGGGCTTCGAGTCCGCGATCTACTTCTACGGTCCGGGCTCGCTGAACTGCCTGGCCACCCGCGGCTTCCCGACCACCGGCAACTCGGCCTTTCCCGGCGAGCACAACATCAACGAGTCGCTGAAGACCTTCATCGCCGAGGGCGGCAAGGTCTACTGCTGCCGGTTCGGGCTGTCCCTGCACGGGGCCCGCGAGGAAGACCTGATCGAGGGCGTCATCCCGACGCACCCGCTGGACGTCCAGGACGCGCTGATCCACTACGCGCGCAAGGGCGCCATCATCAACTCGACGTACATGTTCTGAGGGGACGATCATGAGCGTTGGCACCGAGGAAGCTTTGGCGGCCCGGGCCGAGATGGCCGTGTACGGCGTTCAAGTGGACGCCCCGGTCCGCCGCAGCAAGGGCGCCGGTCCGAGCGACGACGGGCACCTGGTCGTCGACGGTGCCAACGCCACCCTCCCGATCGTTGCTGACAGCCCCTACCAGGTCCGGGACGGCTCGGTCTTCCGCAACGGCCTGAATCTGGGGTTGTCGATCGAGCCGGTCAGCCGGCCGAAGTTCTACGACCTGACCACCGAGGACGGCGTGCCCTACCAGCAGATCGCCTTGCTGCATGGCAAGGACGTGCTCGCCACCACCGTGGTCCAGACCTGCATCCGGTACGACGAGTCGACGCGCTGCCGGTTCTGCTCCATCGAGGAGTCACTCCGCAACGGCGCGACCGTGGCAGCGAAGACCCCCAAGCAACTCGCGGAGGTCGCCGAAGCCGCAGTCCGGCTCGATGGGGTCACCCAGATGGTGATGACCACGGGCACGACGACCGGGCCCGACCGCGGTGCCCGCAACCTGGTCCGCTGCGTGCGAGCAGTCCTGGAAGCCGTTCCAGGACTACCGATCCAGGTCCAGATCGAACCACCAGGTGACCTCTCCGTCATCACCGACCTGTACGCCGCGGGCGCGACGTCGATCGGGATCCACGTCGAGTCCTTGGACGATGAGGTTCGTCGGCGCTGGATGCCGGGGAAGTCCACCGTCCCAATGGCCGAATACGAGCAAGCGTGGGATGAGGCGGTTCGGGTGTTCGGACGCAACCGCGTCTCGACGTACCTGCTGATCGGGATGGGTGAGGACGCGGACGAGTTGGTCGCAGGCGCCGGTCGCTTGATCGACCGGGGTGTCTACCCGTTCGTCGTCCCGTTGCGACCGATGCTCGGCACGCTGGCAAGGGCGGATGGTGTCACCGCGCCTGATCCGCGCGTGGTGCGCGAGGTCACCGCGCGGGTGGCTGCGTTACTGGCTGAGGCGGACATGCGCGGTGCCGACCAGGGCGCAGGGTGTGCGGCGTGTGGTGCATGCAGCCTCCTGTCAGCGGCCGGCTCATGAGCATCGAAACCATCGCCGACGGGTTGGTCGCGGCCGGTCAGTCCGACGGCAGCACGAGACCTCGCCGCGACGGCTCGCCCGCCGATGCATTCGGCAGCGCGGCTCGGTCGGCCGATGCGGCAGTTCCGCGACAGCTCACTGGGGTGCGGCGGGCGGCGGATGTTCAAGCGTTGCTGGGGGATCCGCCGCATCTCGAGCGCCCGTCCTTTCTGATCGAGGAGGCGGCTGACGCAGCGAGCCTGAGTGCTTATCGGGGCCTGCGGCAAGAGATCTTCGTTGAGCAGCAGAGGTTGTTCGAACGGAGCGACCTGGACGACCGCGACGAGGACTCGCGCACCGTAGTACTGATTGCCAAGGGCCCCGATGGAGAGGTGGTCGGCGGGGTTCGGCTTGGGCCGGCGATCGATGGGCCCGACCTCGGGTGGTGGCAGGGCGGGCGGCTTGTCACTGTCAAGGGCGCGGGAGTTGGAGCCGCGCTGGTTCGGGCAGCTTGTGCGAGAGCGGAAGCGGCCGGCGCGTTGCGGTTCGACGCGACTGTGCAGACCGGGACGCACCGGTTCTTCCAGCGACTTGGCTGGGAAACGATCAGGCCGGTGACTGTGGCTGGGACGCAGCATGTCTTGATGCGATGGCCGATCGGGCGGATCGCACAGTTGGTCGCGGCAACCAAGAGCGACCTCGGCCCTTTGCTGCAAGGGATCGGACCGGCCGGCTTCATCGGCGACGACGGAGCACCGGTACCAGGAAGTGATCTGGTCGCGGCCTGCGATGCGATTGTGCCGTCGCTGGTCGAGCGTGATCCCGAGTGGGCCGGCTGGTGCTCGGTGCTGGTCAACGTGAACGACCTGGCAGCGATGGGCGCGGAGCCCGTCGGTTTGCTGGACGCGATCGGCGCCCGGGATCGGTCCTTCGCGACCCGCATCATGAGTGGATTGCGGCAGGCGGCGCAGGCGTACGGCGTACCGGTGCTGGGCGGGCACACGCAGTTCGGAGTACCGGCGGCGTTGAGTGTGACGGCGCTCGGGCGGACCGAGCATCCCGTGCCAGGTGGTGGCGGAAAGCCTGGTCAAGAGGTGCGGTTGACGGCTGACCTTGGTGGTGGCTGGCGAGCCGGCTATGCGGGGAGGCAGTGGGATTCGACGAGCGGTCGGCGTACCGATGAGCTGCGGGCGATGGTGTCCTCGGTCGGCAAGGCGAGACCCGAGGCCGCGAAGGACGTTTCGATGGCCGGAGTCGTCGGCACGTTGGGGATGCTGGCCGAGGCGAGCGGCTGCGCCGCAGTACTGGATGTCGCGGCGGTCCCGAAGCCTGCTGAGGCCTCGATGGGGGACTGGCTGACCTGCTTCCCCGGCTTCGGGATGCTGACGACGGGACCTCAGGAACTGATGGCAGGCCCGGCTCAGAGTGGAGTCTGCGGTCACCTGACAACCGGGAGCGGCGTGCGCTTGCGCTGGCCGGACGGCGAGATCACCGAGGCGCTGAGCGCCGGGGTGACCGGAATGGGAGCGGCATGACGACACTGCGGATGGCAGCGGTCGCGGCGAACTTCGATCGGGACCTGGAAGGCGATTTCGCCAAGGTGGCGGCCTTGATCGCCGAGGCGCGGGAAGCGGGCGTCAAGCTGCTTGCGCTGCCCGAGGGAGCGCTCGGCGGGTATTTGCTCAGCCTGGACGGGACCGCCGAGCCGCCGCCCGCGTTCGACGTCAAGGGACCTGAGATCACTCGGTTGGCCAAGCTGGCAGGCGATCTGGTGGTGACAGCTGGGTACGCCGAGGCCGAGGGCGGGCTGATCTACAACAGCGCCGTCTGCGTCACCGGGGACGGGGTGCTCGGACATCACCGCAAGGTGCATCAGCCGTTGCAGGAGGACGCGCACTACGCCGCGGGTGATCGGTTCGAGGCGTTCGATACGCCGGTCGGCAGGCTCGGGCTGATGATTTGCTACGACAAGGCCTTCCCCGAAGCGGCCCGGACGCTGGCGCTCGACGGCGCCCAGATCATCGCGTGTCTGTCGGCTTGGCCGGGAGCGCGGACCAACCCGGATCCGGATCTCGCGAAGGATCGGTGGAAGCGGCGGTTCGACCTGTTCGACCGCGCGCGGGCGCTGGAGAACCAGGTGATCTGGCTGTCCGCGAACCAGTCGGGGATGTTCGGTTCGTTGCGCTTCGTCGCGAGCGCGAAGGTGGTCGATCCGGGCGGCGAGATCCTTGCGGACACCGGGGTGACCGAGGGGATGGCGATCGCCGAACTGGACGTAGAAGAGGCACTCGAGACGGCTCGGCGATCGATGGGTCACCTGCGCGACCGGCGGCCGGAGACCTACGGAGCCCCCGAGCTGGCCTGGGTCTGAGGATGACCGAGGACGGGCGTGCAGCGAGGGCGGGTCTGTGTTGTTGAGGATGGGAGCTGTTGCGGCGGGCTTTACTCGGGATCTGGAGTTTGATCTGGCTCGGGTGGAGGCGCTGATTCGGCACGGGCGGCGCGAGGAGGTTCAACTCCTCGTGCTGCCCGACGCGGCGCTCGGTGGCTACCTGTCCGACCTGAGTCGCTCTGAGCACGATGACCTGCCGCCAGCGCTGCCTCTGGACGATCCGCTGATCTCCAAGGTGATCGCGATGGCCGGCGAGATGGTGGTCTGCTTCGGTTTCTGCGAGGCCGATGCCGGCAAGCGATACAACACCGCCTTGTGTGTGACCGGCGACGGCGTGCTCGGCCGGCATCGCAAGGTGCACCAACCGCCCGGTGAGCGCGCGGTCTATGCGGCCGGCGACCGGTTCGACGCCTTCGATACTCCGATCGGGCGGCTCGGCATGATGATCGACTACGACAAGACCTTCCCGGAGGCTGCCCGGGCCCTCGCGGTCGATGGCGCCGACGTGATCGCCTGCCTGAACGCCTGGCCGACCAGCATCACCAACCGGGCGCCCCGGATGAACGAGGACCGCCAATCCCGGCTGTTCGACCTGTACGACCGTTCGCGGGCAGCGGAGAACCAGATCGTGCTGGTCTCGTCCAACCTGACCGGCTCGATTGGCGGGATGCGCTTCCTCGGCCAGTCGAAGGTGGTCGGCCCGGGCGGCGACATCGTGGCCCGGACCTGGTCCAAGGCGGGCATCGCGATCGCCGAACTCGACGTACGGGCTGAGCTCGAGACCGCGCGGAGGGTGTTGCACCACCTGGACGAGCGACGGCCCGAGGTGTACTGATGCGGATCGCGCTGCTCAGCTACTCGACCAAACCGCGCGGCGGGGTCGTGCACACGCTCGCACTGGCGGAGGCGTTGGCCGAGGCCGGTGCGGACGTGACGGTCTGGTCGCTCGGACGCGGCGGCGACACCACCTTCTACCGGCCGGTCGACCCGCGAGTGACCTTGTCCGTGGTGCCGTTCCCGGAGGTGCCAGGAGAGGAGGTCGGGCCACGGATCCTCCGCTCGATCGCCGTACTGCGCGACGCCTTCGACGCAACGGGCTACGACATCGTGCACGCGCAGGATTGCATCAGCGCGAACGCGGTCGGCCGATGCATCCGGACCGTGCACCACCTGGACACCTTCACCACCCCCGAGTTGGTCGCCTGCCACGAAAAGGCGATCGTCACCCCGTACGCCCACCTCTGCGTCTCCGCAGCCGTGGCCGCCGAACTCGCCGCCGGCTGGGGGATCAAGGCCGAGGTCATCCCCAACGGCGTCGACTCCGCCCGCTTCGCTGCGGCGGCCGGTCCCGAGGGCGCCGCGGCGAGGGCTGCCTGGGGCGACTGCTTCGGCCGGTACGTCGTGACGGTCGGTGGGATCGAACCCCGCAAGGGATCGCTGGATCTCCTCGACGCGTACGCGTTGCTCCAGGCAACCGATCCCTCGCTGCGGCTGGTGATCGCTGGCGGCGAGACGTTGTTCGACTACCGCGACTATCGCGCCGACTGGGAGAAACGTGCTGCCGAGCTAGGGGTCTCGCCCGTCGTCCTCGGCCCGGTCGCCGACGACGAACTGCCCTCGCTCGTCGCAGCCGCCGAGGTGTTCGCGTTCCCGTCGCACAAGGAGGGCTTCGGCCTGGCTCCGATGGAGGCCCTCGCCGCGGGAGTGCCTTTGGTGGTCTCGGATCTCCCGGTCCTTCGAGAGGTCTTCCGCGACGCGGCGTCGTACGCGTCAGGGCCGGTCGAACTCGCCCGGCAGTTGCGTGAGGCCCGCACGGCCGACCGCGCTGCCATCGGCCGCGACCTCGCCGCGACCTACACCTGGGAGGCCGCCGCAGCGGCCCACCTGGAGTTCTACAAGCGACTTTGAGTGGGGGTGGCGCGCGTCCGGAAGACCACCCAGCGGAGGGCGCAGTACATGTAGATGCCTTCGCAGGCGCCGGCGATGATTCGGGCGAGGTGGTACTCGACGCCGAGTGCGCTGAGCCCGGCACCGACAGCGAGGATCCAGACGAGGTAGTTGATCAGGACAACGACGACGTACTTCGCGAACTGCGGGCCGACCGGGGCGTGCGAGCGGAAGTTGAAGGCCCGGTTGAGCATGTAGCTCAGCGCGAACGCAGCGCAGTATGCGGCCGTGATCGATAGCCAGAGCGGCAGGTGGACCCACGAGTGCAGCACGGTCAGCAGCGCCAGATCCACGCCGAAGGTGAACCCGTTGATCACCGCGAAGCCGAGCAAACTGGGTGGCACAACCCCGGAGAGCCCCCACGGAAGCCGGCGGACGACCGCCGCCATCGCCGTACTGAACGTCACACCACGCTGTTCCGAACGGGTCAGCACCGTCGTCATGGCCCCAGCCTGCCAGGCCGCCCCAACCGCGCTCGAACGAGGGCTAGCGAACTGCGGCCAGGGCGGCTGAGTCTTCGGCCCCGAAGACGTCCTCGAGCTTCTCGGGGGGGTAGTCGAGGTCGATTCCCGCCACGTCCGCCCCGACGGCCGACTCGATCGCTCCGAGGCGGCGGGTCGCGCGGTCACCGGCGTACATCATCAGGGCGGTCGGGTCGATCTCGGGTGGGATCTCCGGCATGTTGTCCAGCGCCCACTGGATCTGGATGAGGGCGTGCGGGAGCAGTTCCTCCATCGTGTCGGTGACGACCTTCCAGTTGGACTCGTCGGCGGCGATGTGGCGGCGGCAGGTGAAAGTGCCCCACGCCATGTGCCGGCGTTCGTCGTCACCGATCCGGCGGATCAGTTCCTGCATGCCCGGCAGGACGCCGCGCGCTGTGCAGAGCAGGTTCCAGGCGTGGTAGCCGGTCAGGGCGAGCGTGCCTTCCACCACGTGGTTGTAGGTGACCGAGGCGCGGACCTGGTTCGCGGGGGACGGATCGTCGGCCAGGGACTTGAGGGCCACGGGCAGCGCCTCGTAGAAGATCGCGCGGTAGCCGGGGTTGTGCTCGATGTACCGGTGCAGGTCCTCGGTGACGCCGACCGCGTCCAGCCACATCCGGAAGACCGCGGTGTGCTTGGCCTCCTCGAAACTGAACTGGGTCAGGTACATCTCGTCGCCGAACCGGCCCTCCGCGGCCATCGCCTGCAGGAACGGTTGCAGATCCTCGGTGACAGCCTCCTCACCCGCGATGAACTGGGCGCACAACATCAGCGCGTTGTCCTTCTCGTTGTCAGTGAAGTCCTGCCAGTCCTTCGCGTCCTGGCTGAAGTCGATGTCGCGCGGGTTCCAGAACTTGCGATTGCCCTTGTCGAACAGCCGCAACGGCAGCGCGTCCCAGTTGAGGCCACCCGCGGCCAACGAGCTGAAACCCTGCCGGTGAAGAGGATTCGTCATCACTGCCTCCGACTACTCGCGAGAAAGGGACCGAGCACCCGGGCGACCTGATCGGCGACCACGGCCGGGGCCGCGCCGGGGTTGACGATGTGACTCAGTACTACGCGCAGCGCGACGTCGACACACGTGGTCGCGTCCTGCGCCGGGACCTCGGGCCAGTGCTCGCGGACGTGGGCGTCGAGTCTCTGGTGGCTCAACTCCAGTACCTGCTGGCCGCGAGTGGTCAGCAGTTGACTGGCCTGGTCCGAACCGGGCTGTCCCAGAGCGGCCTTCACCAGTGGGTTGTCCGCGGCCAGCGCGAGCGCGCGTTCCACCGCGGCCCGGAGGCCTTCGATCGGGTCGGTGTGGTCGGCGAGCGCCGCGTTGACGTCGAGCAGGAGCCGCTCGGTCTCCCGTGCGGCGACGGCCTGCAACACACCCCACTTGTCGCCGAACTCGTTGTAGACGGTCTGCCTGGACACGCCGGTCCGGCGACCGACCTCGGCCATCCGTAGGCCGTCGTAGCCGCCGGCCACGATCGCGTCGTACGCGGCGTCGAGCAACTCGTCGCGCAACCTGCGCTTGGTCCGCTCGGCAAAGGAGTTCACAGACCCCAGGGTTTACATTTCAGGTCCAACTGTCAAGAGTCGGGACAGTCGGACCTGAAATGTAAATGCGTTCAGACTGCGGCGTAGTGGGTGGCGTCGCCTGTCCGGGCCGTACTACGGACGCCATCGATGCTGACCGGGATATCGCCGGCAAGTGTGATCCGGTGCAGTCGGCGAGGTTGGTCGTCGTAATCGGCGACGCCGTAGTGCTGGGTGGCGCGGTTGTCCCAGATCGCCAGGTCTCCCGGCTGCCACTGCCAGCGGACGGTGTTGTCCAGGTTGGTCACGCGGTTCTGCAGCAACTGGAAGAGCTGCGTCGACTCCGCCGAGTTCAGCCCAACGAATCGCCGTACGAAATGACCGAGCACCAACGACCGCTCCTCCGTCTCCGGGTGTACCCGCATGACAGGGTGCTCGGTCTCGAACAACTGCGAGACGAACTGCTCGCGATGCGTCTGCACCTTGACGTCGACCCCGCCGATCCGGGTCTCGTCCACCGCGCCCGCGTAGTCGTAGACGTTGCTGTGGACGGCCCACAGGCGATCCACCAGCGCCTGGAGCGGAGCCGGCAGATGCGCGTAGGCCCTGACCGTGTTCGCCCAGCTCGTCGCACCGCCGTACGCCGGCAGGGTGACCGCCCGGAGCAAGCTGATCGCCGGGACCCGGTCGACGAAGGTGACGTCGGTGTGCCAACTGTTGGCCTTGCCGTAGTCGGAGTCGATCGGTAGGACGTGCTCGCTGCTCTCGAGGCTGTTCGAGGTCGGGTGCGCCAGGGTGGGGGTGCCCAGGAGCTTGGCGAAGGCGAGCTGTCCGGCGTCGTCGAGGTGCTCCTGGCCGCGGAAGAAGATCACCTTGTGGGTGAGCAGGGCCTGCCGGATGGTCGCGACGGTGCCCGGGTCGAGGTCGCCGCCGAGGCGGACGCCGCCGACGATCGCGCCGAGGGCGCCGCCGACTCTGGACACGGTGGTGGTAGGTGCTTCGAGCTGAGTGGTCATGGCCGGACTCCCTGCGCTGGACGGTGCGGTCAATGTCTATTTTCCTACTGGATTACTAGACTTTGGCGGGCGTCCGGCATCCGAGATCGTGCGGCTGTCTCGCGGGACTGACGTGCGGGAAGCTGCCGGCGCAGGAAGAAGTAGGGTTGGGGACGTGTCAACCGCCGAGATCCAGCCCACTGCCACCACCGATGTGCCGGAGCTAGTCGTCGGGTTCGACCTGGACATGACGCTGATCGACTCCCGGCCCGGGATCCAGGCGGTGTGGGAGCTGCTCGCCGCCGAGACCGGCGTACCGATCGACACCGACCTGGTGGTGAGCCGGCTCGGGCCGCCGCTGACCTGGGAGATGGCGAACTGGTTCCCGCCGGAGCAGGTCGACGCGATGGTCGTGCGGTACCGCGAGCACTACCCCGAGCACGCGATCACCGGGAGTCTGCCGCTGCCGGGGGTGGCCGAGTCGCTGGCCGCGATCCGCGCGTTGCGGGGGCGGACCGTGGTCGTGTCGGCGAAGTACACGCCGAGTGTGAAGCACCACCTGGACCACCTCGGCCTGGACGTCGACGAGCCGGTCGGGGATCTGCACGGTGCTGAGAAGGGCATCGCGCTGCTCGAGCACAACGCGTCGATCTATGTCGGCGACCACACTGCTGACATCGACGGGGCTCGCGCTGCCGGTGCTGTCGCGGTGAGCGTTGCGACTGGTCCGTTCACTGCCGATGAGCTGCGCGCTTACGGAGCGGACGTAGTACTGAATGATCTGACTGAGTTCCCTGCCTGGCTGGATGAGTACGTGCTGGAGCAGCGGCTGGCAGCCTTGATGGAGAGGCTGGCGAGCTACCCGAGCATGGTGGTCGCGTTCAGTGGGGGGGCCGACTCGGCCTTCTTGCTGGCGGCCGCGGCTCGCGCGATCGGGCCGGCGAACGTGGTCGCGGCGACTGCTGTCAGCCCGAGTCTTCCCGTGGCCGAGCTCGAGCCCGCGGCGCGGTTCGCGGACAGTGTCGGGGTGCGGCATGTGACACCGCATACGCACGAGATGGACCGCGAGGGCTACCAGGCGAACGCGGGTGACCGTTGCTACTTCTGCAAGGCGGAGCTGGTCGAGACGCTGCAGCCGATCGCGGACGAGTTCGGCATCGCGGCGATCGCCACGGGCACGAACGCGGACGACGCGATCGCCGGGTTCCGGCCGGGCATCCGGGCCGCGTTCGAGCGAGGCGCGATCACGCCGCTGCGCGACGCCCGGCTGACGAAGGCGCAGATCCGCGAGGCGTCTCGCAGCTGGGGACTGGAGACGTCGGACAAGCCGGCCGCGGCCTGCCTGTCCAGCCGGATCGCGTACGGCATCCGGATCACGCCGAACCTGCTCGTCCGGGTCGACCGCGCCGAGCAGGCCGTCCGCGACCACCTCGCGCCGTACGGCGTACAGAACGTGCGGGTCCGGGATCTCGGCGAGTCGGCCAGCATCGAGATCGACGCGCATCTGCTGGGCACGATCGACAACTCCGCGCTGGTCGAACTGGTCCGCGCCGAGGGCTTCGCCGCCGCCGCGGTCGACCCCCGCGGCTTCCGTTCCGGCTCCATGAACGAACGCCTTTCCAACCCCGAACGCTTCCGCTGACCGCCGCTCCTGCCGTTGCGTCCGAAGAACCTTGGGCTATGACCTCAGGTTCTTCGGACTTAACGAGACTGAGGCGTGCGGGATCGTTGCCGCAGCAGGTAGGTTTCACGCAGGCGCGGCTCGGCGGGTTCACGTACGCTGGGTAGCCGGTCCGGGCAGCCCGTCCGGTCGCCCCTCCGTCCTGTTCCGACGATTGACATCGAAGAGGTTCCCGTGCCTGTTGGCAAGGTCAAGTGGTATGACTCCGAGAAGGGTTTCGGCTTCCTCAGCAAGGAGGAGGGCGGGGACGTCTACGTCCGCGCGGAGGCCCTGCCGGCGGGAGTGACCAGCCTCAAGCCGGGCCAGAAGGTGGAGTTCGGCGTCGTCGAGGGACGCAAGGGGGAGCAGGCTCTCCAGGTCCGGCTGATCGACCCGCCGCCGTCGGTGGCGAAGGCGATGCGGCCGAAGCCCGACGAGATGGCGCTGGTGATCGAGGACCTGATCAAGCTGCTCGACAGCATCGGCGAGGGCTACCGCCGCGGCCGCCATCCCGACGGCAAAGCGGCCCGCTCGGTCGCCACAGTCCTCCGCGGAGTAGCCGACAAACTCGACGTCTAACCCGTACTACGCTGCGCCTGCCGCACGTCCACACGAACGCGCGGCAGAGAGCGGACGTAGTACCGGCTAGCTGCTTCGGCGGGTGATGAGGGACTGGATGCCGTCGAGGACGGTGTCCAGGCCGGTCTGGAACTCGTCGGCGTTGTAGTCGACGCCGAATTCGTCCGGGGCGCTTGCGGTCAGGCCGCGGGCGATCGTGGGGAAGCGTTCGGGATCGGCGAGCAAGGCGAGCCGGCGGATGTAGGTCTGGTCGGCCTCGCTGATTTCCTGCGGATCGGTGCTCAGATGCGTAGTGATCTGGCCGGTACCGCGAACGTAGATGTTCACCAGCATCATCGCCGACAGAGCCTCCGACGGCGTCAACGGCGTATCTTCGAACGCCTTCAGACCCTGCT
>NZ_DASRXP010000700.1:0-5820 GCF_035687465.1 Kribbella sp. | reverse complement strand
CGAGCGCTGCCAGCACTCGACGCTCGACCGGTACTGCGGCCAACCGGTCGAGGTAATCGGTCAAAGTGGCGATCGGTTTCGCCCCATGGGCCCCGCCGAGTCCGACCGTGAACCGCCCGGGATGGGCCGCCTCCACCGACGCGTACACCCCGGCGACCTCGTCCGCGGAGTACTTGTCGACGGCAAGGATCCCGGGGATGAACTGGATCGAGCTGGTCGCCTTGACCAGGTCCACGATCGTCTGCAGCCCGGGCAGCGGGCCGCCGGCCAGCCAGATCGCGGAGTAGCCGAGCTCCTCAGCGGCGGCCGCCGCTGCCAGCGAGTCCGGGGTACTGGTGAGTCCGGTCGAGATTCCGATCGGGCCGAGCGCGAGGTTGGTCACGTCTCCACCTTAGGCACGGACCTGGATTCCACGACGAGGCTGCCCATCCCGTACACTTCTCGATGGTTCCCCGCGTGGCGGTATCTCGCCCAACTCCCCCAGGGCCGGAAGGCAGCAAGGGTAAGTGAGCTCTTCCGGGTGCGCGGGGAATCCTCATGTCCGGGCAAGGGTTAGCCTGAACAGATGGCAGTCGGGCCCGTGGCTCAGATCCACCTCAGCGTCCGCGACGTCGATCGCTCCGTCGCCTTCTACCGTGACGTGCTGGGCATCCCGTTCCTGTTCCAGGTCGAGGGCCAGCCGATGGCGTTCTTCCAGTCCGGCGATGTCCGGTTGTATCTCGGCACGCCGGAGTCGCCCGACTTCGTCACCAAGACCGTGCACTACTTCACCGTCGATGACATCCACGCCGAGCGGGCTCGCCTGGAGGCGGCAGGTGTCGAGTTCGCCGATGAGCCGCACGTCGTGCACCGCACCGAGACCACCGAGCTGTGGATGACCGGATTCCGGGACCCGGACGGCCATCACCTGATTCTGATGCAGGAGAAATAGTCTGGCGCTGACACACCCGATCGACGAGGGAGCACCAGTGAGCGACGAGCGCCGGTACCTGCAGGAACTGATCATCGCGGAGCTCGGGGTGACGCCGTCATTCGAGGTGGACCTGGAGATCGAGCGCCGGATCCTGTTCCTGACGGACCAGCTTCGCCTCGCGGGCGCATCGGCGTACGTGCTCGGCATCAGTGGCGGTGTCGACTCCAGTACTGCGGGACGCCTCTGCCAGCTCGCCGTCGAACGGGTCCGGGCCGACGGCGGGAACGCCTCCTTCGTCGCGATGCGCCTTCCGTACGGCGTGCAGCACGACGAGGTGGACGCCCGGCGCGCACTCGAGTTCATCCGCCCGGACGAGACGCTCACGGTCGACATCAAGGCGGCCACGGATGCGATCGTTGAGACGGTCAGGCATGCGGATTTCGACGATCGCGCCGACTTCCACACCGGGAACATCAAGGCGCGGCAGCGGATGATCGCGCAGTACGCCGTGGCAGGGGCGCGCGGCGGGCTCGTCGTCGGCACAGATCACGCGGCCGAGGCGGTGATGGGCTTCTTCACCAAGTACGGCGATGGCGCGTGCGACCTGACCCCGCTGGCGGGACTGACCAAACGCCGGGTCCGGGCGATCGGATCGCGGCTCGGCGCCGTCGACGAGATCACCGGGAAGGTGCCGACCGCGGACCTGGAGTCGGGCAATCCCGGCGTACCGGATGAGGCTGTCCTCGGCGTCACCTACGACGACATCGACGACTTCCTCGAGGGCAAGGAGATCGACGACAAGGCGGCCGGAATCATCATCACGGCCCACCACCGCACCATCCACAAACGAGCCGTCCCGATCGCCCCCTGACGCCGCGCTAGTAGGTGCCCTAGGGACCTGTGAGCAGAGGGGATCGATGTCCGCCGCGCTCCGCACGGGGATTGTGTCCCGGGACCAGTTCGGCATCGGTCGGGTCCGGGCCGTTGCGCTCCGTAATCAGTGACGGCACACTCAGCGCCACAACAACTGGAGGGGGAACTCCGACATGTCTCAACCGCCGATGATCCCGGAACCGCAGCCGCCGATGGCTCCGAACCAGGCCAACCCAAATGCGTACTACCCGGGACCGCAGTACAACCAGCCGCCGAACGGGGCCTACCTGCAGCCGTACCAGGGCGCCTACATGCAGCCAACGGTGGCGCCGAAGAACCCGGGTCTCGCCTTGCTGGCCTCGTTCTTCTTCCCTGGCCTCGGCTCCCTGATGAACGGCAACGTCGGTCTGGGCATCGTCATCTTCGTGTCCTACGTGATCGCTTGGATCACGACGACCATCCTGATCGGCTTCATTGCAGTGCCGGCGGTCTGGGTCTGGGGGATGGTCCACGCCTACACCGGAGCGAAGAACTGGAACCGCGCGCGCGGCATCGTGAGCTGACAGCACAAGGCAACGCCCCGTCACTCATCGTAGTCGCGGGCGTTGCCTTGTCCGGGGATCAAATCTCGATGCTGGCCCAGTTCGCGCGCTCAGGCAGGCTATCCGTCGTGCGCTGGTCCTGGTCGGCCCGCACTGGGCGACATGCAGTCGGGGTTTCGTGAACCTCCATCAAGATGTGAGCGAGCCTAGGGTGGTTGGACATCTGATGGTTGGAGGCGTTGATGGTCGACTTCTCGCTCACCGAGGAACAGCAGGCGATTCGTAGTACGACCCGGGAGTTCGTCCGCCGGGAGTTGATGCCGCTGGAGAACGACGTCCTGCGGCGTGAGCGCGAGGGGTTGCCCGGGGTCGAACCGGAGGTGATCCGTGAGCTCCGACTGAAGGCGAAATCGTTCGGGTTCTGGGGGTTGAGCACGCCAGAGGAGTACGGCGGGATGGACCTCTCGGCCGTCGACCAGGCGCTGATCACCAGTGAGCTCGGGCGGACCTTCGTCCCGTTCTCGTTCGGCGGGGACGCGGACAACATCCTCTTCGACAGCAACGAGGAGCAGCGCAAGGAGTACCTGCTGCCGACCATCTCCGGCGAACGCAGGTCCTGCTTCGCGATCACCGAACCCGGCGCCGGCTCCGATACCCGTGCGATCCGGACGACAGCGCGCATGGACGGCGACGACTGGGTGATCCGTGGTGAGAAGACCTTCATCACCGGCGGCAACGAGGCCGACTTCGCGATCGTGATCGCGGTGACGGACGCAAGCCTGGGCTCGAAGGGCGGCTTCACCGCGTTCCTGGTCGACCGCGACCGCGGCTGGACCTCCGACCCGATCGTCACCATGGGCGAGGCGGTCCCGGCAACCCTGAACTTCGACGACGTCCGGGTCCCGCAGGACCACGTACTCGGCGAGATCGGCCAGGGATACGAGCTGGCGATGCGCTGGATCATGAAGGGCCGGTTCATCATCCCGGCCCGCGGCATCGGCGCCTGCGAACGCCTGCTGGAGCTCGCGATCACGCAGGCGACCACCCGGCAGACCTTCGGCAGCGCGATCGGCGACAACCAGGCGATCCAGTGGATGATCGCCGATTCCGAGGTCGAGCTGGAGGCGGCCCGCTGGCTCGTCCTGTACGCCGCCTGGGTGGTCGACCAGGGCCGGAATCCCCAGCACGACAGCGCGATCGCCAAGCTCTATGGCACCAACACCGTCAACCGCGTGGCGGACCGCGTCCTCCAGATCCACGGCGGCATGGGCTACACCAAGGAACTCCCGATCGAACGCTGGTTCCGCGAGGTCCGCCTCTGGCGCATCTTCGAAGGCACCGACGAGATGCAACGCTTGATCATCTCCCGAGACCTCCTCCGCGGCTACCGCAAACCCGGCGCCCACTTCACCTGATCCAATGAGCAGTACCTGATCCGATGAGCAGCACCTGATCCAATTGGGGCAGTGTGGGCCGCGGCCGGGCCCGAGCCGCAGTGTCGGCGTCTTGCGGCGGTCAGGCTATGAGTGCCGGGTCGGCGAGGGATCGCATCCAGGCCAGCGCCTCCCGCTCGATCTGGCGAACCCGTTCGGGTGAGATGCCGTGCACCGCTCCGATTTCCGCCAGCTTCGCCCGAAGACCGTCGTGCAGCCCGTAACGGCGCCGGATCACATCCGCCGACCGCGGGTCGAGCTCGTCGACCAGGCTGAACAGGGCGGACCGGACCGAGGCGTTCGCGACCAGCTGGTCCGGGCCCGGGGTCGTCTCGGCCGCGATCAGGTCGCCCAGCGAGGTCTCACCCGCTTCGTCGATCGGGCTGTCCAGACTCAGGTGGTCCCGGCCCAACCGCATCAGGTCAGTGATCCGCTCCTCGTCCAGGTCCAGCTCCGCCGCGATCTCGTCGATCTCCGGCTCCCGCCCGAGCTCGCGCTCCAGGGTGCGCCGGGCGGTACCGATCTGGCTCAGCTGCTCCACCACGTGCACCGGCAGCTTGACCACTCGGCTCTGCTGCGCGATCGCGCGCGTGATGGCCTGACGGATCCACCAGGTGGCGTAGGTCGAGAACTTGAACCCTTTGCGGTAGTCGAACTTCTCCACCGCGCGGATCAGGCCGGCGTTGCCTTCCTGGATCAGGTCCAGGAGCGGCAGCTGGGACCGTCCGTAGCGGCGGGCGATCGACACCACCAGCCGGAGGTTCGCCGTCACGAACCGTTGGTGCGCGCGCCGCCCCTCCTCAGCCAGCCACTCCAGCTCCTCCTGGGTCGCACTCTCGGGCGGGCCACCGAACTGTCCCTCGACCAGCCGTTGCTCCGCGAACAGACCGACCTCGATCGTCGCAGCGAGCTCGGCCTCGTCCGTCGCGGTCAGCAAAGAAGTGCGAGCGATCTCTTGGAGATACTGACCGACAGTGTCCTTGAGGCCACTGTCAGCAGTGCGGACGGGTGCCGTGCGAGCCATCGAATCTCCTCGCTCAGTTGCGGATCCACTGCATGACGTCAGCGGCCGAGCCGATCGGCGTTCCCCGCCGGTGAGAACAGCGTGGCGCGACATCGGCGGTGGACACATCCCCGCCAGCGGTCATCGTCTTTCCCGCTGACCAGAACTCGCGGACCCCTGCTAGCCGGTGGTTCCTCCTGGTGATCTGAAAGAGTGAGGGAATGGCTGGTTCTGGGCGGTACGGGATTGTTGGCAGTGGATGGCGAAGTGGGTTCTTTCTTCGTACTGCGCAGTTGATGCCGGACCGGTTTGCCGTCAGTGGTGTGGTCACCCGTACTGCGGAGAGCGGGCGGGAGGTGGAGCGCGAGTGGGGTGTACCGACTTTTCGGTCGGTTGATGAACTGGTCGAGGCGGGTAGGCCGGACTTTGTCGTTGTGTCGGTGCCGTGGCAGGTTGCGCCGGTGGTGACCGGGGAATTAGTTGCCCGAGGCATCCCGGTGCTGACCGAGACGCCGCCGGCTCCCGATGTGGCCGGGCTGCGCCGGCTGTGGGCGGAGGTCGGCGACAGCGGTCTGGTGCAGGTGGCCGAGCAGAACCCAGTACTGCCAACGCATGCCGCGCAACTGGCGTTGATCAAGGCCGGCGTTCTCGGTGAAGTCGGCTCGGTCCAGTTGTCGTCCACGCACCTCTATCACGCCGCGTCCGTGATCCGGTTGCTGCTCGACGTCGGTATGAGTCCGGCGACTGTCGACGCGCGGACCTTCAGCGCGTCGCTGGCCAACCCCGTGTCCCGCGCGGGCTGGTCGGGTGACGCCGAGCCGAAGGACGCCACCACCACGCTGGCCACGATCGACTTCGGCGGCGGCCGGATGGCGTTGTACGACTTCACCGACAACCAATGGCAGAACCCGCTGCGCAGCAACCGGATCGTCATCCGGGGCAGTCTCGGTGAACTGGTCGACGAACGGGTCGTGCGGCTGGCGGACCCGCTGACCGCGGTGGAGTCGCGGCTGATCCGCCGCCAGACGGGTGTCGATCGCAACCTCGAGGGATTCG
>NZ_DASRXP010000699.1:0-25044 GCF_035687465.1 Kribbella sp. | reverse complement strand
TTCCTTGACCCAGTCCTCGTTATCGTCGATCTCATCCTCGTCAGTGCCGACCTTGCGGATGAACGCCTCCGCACGACCCTTGACACCGTTCAGCTTGTCGACGTTCGCCTGCACCTCGGCCACAAAGGTGTGGAGTGCGCTCGCGACCTTCGGCAACTCGGTACCGAACAAGTCACCCTCGGTCTTCACCGGCAACATCGCATCGACCAGGAGATACTTCTCCGGACCGTCGGTGTAATGCGCCGTCATGCCATTCCGGAAGGTCGTCTCCAGACCCTTCGCAATCGAAATGATCTCCCCACCAACAGCAGACAGATCATTCGCGGCCTGGCTAACCTTCGCCAGGTCACCGAGGAACTTCGGGATGCCTTCGGGCTTGATCATTGGCGTCGTCCTCGGTCAGACCGCTTTGTTCTGCGGCGTCTTAGGGGCGGCGGAGGCAGCGGCCTGGCGGATCACGTCCCGCGGGCTGACTCCTTCGGTGCGCTGGATACCGCGCTGGGCGATCAACGCCATCTGCTCGTGACCGTTCGCGAGCGCCGTGAGGGCCTTGGACGTGCCCAGCAGGACGTCGCCGGTGTGCTTGACCATGCCCGGCAGCGAGTCTTTCCACTTGTCCACGAACTCGCCGATGGCGACGCCGATCGGGCCGCCCTTGCCGCTCATCGAGGCCTGCTCGGCGGCCGTCGTCAGGCCGTTGCTGAGTTTGGTGCCGATGGCCTCGAACCCGCCTGCCTGCGACTGGAGGCCTTTCAGGCTGTCCATCGCGGCGGCTGCCTCAACAGTCCACTTGGTCATGATCCACCTCTCGACGCCCCCGTGCAGGGCTCAACGTATGCCCGATTCGTCCGCCGCCGAGCCGGCGGCACAGGTCGCGACCAACGCGCTGCATCGCGCGCCGGCCGTCCGACCCGGTGGTGCGGTGAAACTCAGGTGTTCCCGATGTTGTTCACGGCCTGCGAGGCCTGGGTGAAGGCCGTGTCCGCCACGCCGTCGAACTGCTTCAGCGTGTCCGCCAACGACTTGATGATCGTTTGGACCTCGGCGGCGGCGGCGTTGAACTTGGCCTCCACCGCGCCGTAGTCGTCCATCACCTTGGTCATCGTGGCATCCGTGCGCATCGCCCGGACGTTCGCCTGGTGCTGCGAGATCAGCGACTCGATCTGGCTGGACAGGCTCGTGATCGCCGTCTGCGTGTCGCCGCTGGCCCCGCTGTCATATCCGTTACGACCTGCCATCGATCTACTCCTTGTCTCAGCGCTTGTTGAACTTGGCGCCGTCGAAGTTCGCCGCGCCTTCGCTCTTCTTGGCGGCCTGGGCCATATCGGCCATAGCGGTCGAGGTGGCTCGGTCCATGCCACTCTGTCCCTGGGCGATCGCAGCAAGACCCGCATTCAGGTCTCCGGCGATCTTGTCCACCCGGCCCTTGAAGCTCATGAAGGCAGCGTGGCCGCCTCCCTGGATCTTGCCCTCCAGCGGCTGGGCCGCCGCGGCGAGACGCTTCACCAGGCCGCCGAGGTCCGACGTGTTCGTGCCGGTCTTCTTGCTCAGGGTGCTCAGGGTGTCCTGACCCATGCTCCAACGCTGTCCGCTCACTGCTGCGTCCCTCCGAAGTGATGATGCTGCTGCCGACGTCCTCACCATAGACGTGGCCGGGGTCGCTCCCGGTTCCCTGTTGGTCAGGACCTGCTCGGGCTGGGTGCGGTCACCGGGTACGACGGTGTGCCCGTCACCGGGATCGATGGCGTGCCCGACACCGGGATCGACGGTGTGCCCGACGGGGTCTCCGTCACCGGCGTGGACACGGTCGGGCTGGGCGAAACGGGTGCGCCGTCACCCTTGTTCTGAGAATGTTTCACGAACGAGTAGCCGACGCAGCCGGCGCAGACCACGGCTGCGACCGCCGCGCTGGCGAAAAGCTTGATCACGCCCTCGTCGAGCGTGTTCCGCGACCGTGCCGCACCGAAGAGCCATGCCTCCCGCAACCTCCGACGGCGCACTGCCACCGACTCGATCAGCTGGCTGTCGTACTGCCGCGACACAGGCTCCCCTTCGCTCCACTGTCCTGAACGGGCCTAATCTAGACGCTCGCGGGTTCGCGAGCATCCAGAGAGGGTCGGGAGTTATCCGGCCGCCCGTTTGGCCGCCGCCTTCCTGGCTGGGGCCTTCTTCTCCGGCGTCTTCTTGGCGACCACCTTCTTCACCGCGCCGTTCGGCGCCTTGGCGGCGGTCTTGCGAGCGGTGGTCGTGGTGCCGGACTTCGCCGCCGCGGCGAGCTTCTTCGCGCTCGGCTTGGCGGCCCGCCCGGCCAGGATCTCGGCCAGGAACTCGCCCGTGTAGGAAGCCGGGTTCTTCGCCACGTCCTCCGGGGTGCCCTCGGCAACCAAGGTGCCGCCGCGACGGCCGCCGTCCGGTCCGAGGTCGACGATCCAGTCCGCGGTCTTGATCACGTCGAGGTTGTGCTCGATCACCAGCACCGAGTTGCCCTTGTCAACGAGGCTGCCGAGCACGCCCAGCAGCTTGCGGATGTCCTCGAAGTGCAGACCCGTGGTCGGCTCGTCCAGCACGTAGACGGTCCGGCCGGTGGAACGCTTCTGCAGCTCGGAGGCCAGCTTGACGCGCTGCGCCTCACCACCGGACAGGGTCGGCGCGGGCTGCCCGAGCCGGACATAGCCCAGACCCACCTCGTTCAGCGTGGTCAGGTGCCGGGAGATCGCCGGGATCGCGGCGAAGAACTCCGCTGCCTCCTCGATCGGCATGTCCAGGATGTCCGCGACCGTCTTGCCCTTGTAGTGCACCTCGAGGGTCTCCCGGTTGTACCGGGCGCCGTGGCACACCTCGCACGGCACATAGACGTCCGGCAGGAAGTTCATCTCGATCTTCAGCGTGCCGTCACCCGAACAGGCCTCGCAGCGCCCGCCCTTGACGTTGAACGAGAACCGGCCCTGCTGGTACCCGCGGACCTTCGCCTCCGGCGTCTCCGCGAACAGCTTGCGGACGTGGTCCCAGACACCCGTGTACGTCGCCGGGTTCGACCTCGGGGTCCGGCCGATCGGCGACTGGTCGACGTGGATCACCTTGTCGACGTGCTCCATACCGGTGATCGTCTTGTGCCGGCCGGGAATCGTCCGCGCACCGTAGATCTGTCGCGCCAGCGAGGTGTAGAGGATGTCGTTCACCAGCGTCGACTTGCCCGAGCCCGACACCCCGGTGACCGCGACGAAGACCCCGAGCGGGATCGTCACGTCGATGTCCTGCAGGTTGTGCTCGCGCGCGCCGTAGACGGTCAGCTCGCGGCCCTCGGTCAGCGGCCGCCGGACCGGCGGGATCGGGATCTCCCGGCGGCCCGAGATGTAGGCACCGGTGATCGAGTCCGGGTGGTTCCGCAGGTCCTCGACCGTGCCGGACACGACGACCTGGCCACCGTGCTCCCCCGCGCCGGGGCCGATGTCGACCACCCAGTCGGCGTGGTCGATGGTGTCCTCGTCGTGCTCGACCACGATCAGCGTGTTGCCCAGGTTCTTCAACCGGACCAGGGTGTCGATCAGGCGCCGGTTGTCCCGCTGGTGCAGCCCGATCGACGGCTCGTCCAGCACATACAGCACGCCGACCAGGCCCGAGCCGATCTGTGTGGCGAGCCGGATCCGCTGTGCCTCGCCGCCGGACAGCGAGCCCGCCGGACGGTTCAGCGCCAGGTAGTCCAGACCGACGTCCAGCAGGAACCGCAGCCGCTCGCCGATCTCCTTGACCACCCGCTCGGCGATCTGCTTCTCCCGCGGGCTCAACTCCATCTGGGCGAGGAAGCCGTGCACCTCGTCGATCGACATCGCGCTGATCTCGGCGATGTTCTTGCCGCCCATCGTGACCGCGAGCGAGATCGGCTTCAGCCGGGCGCCGTTGCAGGCCAGGCACGGGACCTCGCGCATGTAGCCCTCGAACCGGTCCCGGCTGGTGTCGCTCGACGCCTCCGCGTGTCGGCGCTCGACGTACGGGATGACGCCTTCGAAGGTGGTGTAGTACGAGCGCTCGCGGCCGTACCGGTTCTTGTACGAGACGTGCACCTGCCGGTCGTGCCCGGTCAGCAGCGACTGCTTCGCCTTCGCCGGCAGCTCGCCGAACGGCGTGCTCGTCTTGATCTTCAGCTCCTTGGCCAGCGCCCCGAGCAGCCGCTCGAAGTACTGCGTGACGTTCGCCCCCGCCCACGGCTGGATCGCGCCCTCGTCGAGAGACTTCGACGGGTCCGGGACCAGCAGCTCCGGGTCGACCTCCATCCGGGTGCCGAGTCCCGAGCAGACCGGGCAGGCACCGTACGGCGAGTTGAACGAGAAGGACCGTGGTTCCAGCTCGTCGATCGCCAGGGGGTGGTCGTTCGGGCAGGCGAGCTTCTCGGAGAACCGGCGCTCGCGGCGCGGGTCGTCCTCCGGCAGGTCGACGAAGTCCAGCGTGAGGATGCCACCGGCCAGGCCGAGCGCGGTCTCGACCGAGTCGGTCAGCCGCTGCTTCGCGGAACCCTTGACCGAGAGTCGGTCGACTACCACGTCGATGGTGTGCTTCTTCTGCTTGTCCAGCTTCGGCGGCTCGGTCAGCTGGATCGTCTCGCCGTCCACCCGGGCGCGCGCGAAGCCCTGACCAGTCAGCTGCCGGAACAGGTCGAGGTACTCCCCCTTGCGGCCGCGGACGACCGGCGCGAGCACCTGGAAACGGGTGCCCTGGTCCAGCTCGAGCACCCGGTCGACGATCTGCTGCGGGGTCTGCTTGCTGATCGGCTCACCGCACTCGGGGCAGTGCGGGCGGCCGGCCCGGGCGAACAGCAGCCGGAGGTAGTCGTAGACCTCGGTAATGGTGCCGACGGTCGAGCGCGGGTTCTTCGAGGTGGACTTCTGGTCGATCGAGACGGCCGGGGACAGGCCCTCGATGAAGTCGACGTCCGGTTTGTCCATCTGGCCGAGGAACTGGCGGGCATACGCCGACAGCGACTCGACGTACCGCCGCTGGCCCTCGGCGAAGATCGTGTCGAAGGCCAGGCTGGACTTGCCGGACCCGGACAGACCGGTGAAGACGATCATGGCGTCGCGCGGCAGGTCGAGCGAGACGTCCTTCAGGTTGTGCTCACGTGCGCCACGCACGATCAGACGATCAGACACAAGCTCACTCTCAGCCGTTCTCGAGGGGTTCAGGCGGCGGTCCGGTACCCCGATCGAGGGCTCCGGACCCGCTCCGGGGACGTGCCCGACCATGCTAACGAGACCCTCCGACAAAAACTTCCTCGTCACCCCGGGTGGACCGATCACACTCCCTGTGCGCGCCGTCGATCGCACCATGTCACCGACCGGACACGGACCGTGCCGATGGGGAGCGCATCGAGCGCGACGCCGTGAGTGAGTCTGCTGGGCTTAGTCTCAGAGCATGGGCGCACCGGAGGAAACCAGGAGGCTGCTGGCTGAGTTGCCGGCCGCCCAGCAGCGCTTGCTTGAGACAGTGACTCAGCTCACGGATGACGACGTACTGCGCCCGTCCGCCTTGCCCGGGTGGTCCCGCGGGCACGTGCTGAGCCACCTGGCGCGGAACGCGGACGCCCTGGTGAACCTGTGCGACTGGGCTCTCAGCGGCGTTCGCAAGCCGATGTACGTCTCGGCGGAGGCACGTGAGGCCGACATCGAGGCAGGTGCCGCGCGGCCGGTCGCAGTACAGGCTGAGGACATCGCTGCGGCGGATGCGCGGCTGCTGGAGCGGTTCGAGGACCTCCCTGCCTCGGCTTGGCGGGCGGAGGTGGGCTGGCCGAGTGGGATCGTCCGGAGCGCGACCAACATCGTGGTAGCGAGGCTGAACGAGCTGGAGGTGCACCACGTCGACCTGGACCTCGGGTACACGTTCGACGACCTTCCGGCTGAGTCACGTGACGTCCTGCTGACGTACGTGACAACCCGGTGGCCGGACGACGTACAGGTTGTGCTGGAGAGCTCCGACACAGGCTGGTCGTCGCCTCCGCGCCCGACCGGTGCAAGGATCGTCACTGGCAGCAGCGCGGCGCTGCTGGGCTGGGTGCTCGGCCGGACCGACGGAAGCACACTGACCACCGACGGCACACTGCCGGTTCCGCCGGCCTGGGGTTGATCTTCATGGGAGAGCGCATGACGGAGTACAACGGCAACGTCCACGTCGGTGGGTCGGCGCAGACGCACGAGCTGGCCAAGCTGATGATCACCAAGGTCGCCGTGGGGCCGATGAACAACAACGCCTACCTGCTGCGCTGCCGGCTCACTGATGAGCAGGTGCTGATCGACGCCGCCAACGACGCGCACACCCTGCTGAACGTGATCGGCGCCGGCGGCATCGGCCAGGTGATCACCACCCACCGGCACGGCGACCACTGGCAGGCGCTCGCGGAGGTCGTCGCCAAGACCGGCGCGACCACTGTGGCGGGCCGGTTCGATGCCGAGGGCATCGACGTACCGACCGACGTCATGGTCGACGACGGCGACACCGTTCAGGTCGGCGAACTCACCCTCCAGGTCATCCACCTGAAGGGGCACACCCCTGGCTCGATAGCCCTCCTGTACGACGACCCGACCGGCCCACCGCACCTCTTCACCGGCGACTCGCTCTTCCCGGGCGGCGTCGGCAACACCCGCGGCGACGCGAAGAACTTCGAGTCCCTGATCAACGACGTCGAGACGCAACTCTTCGCCCGCCTCCCCGACGAAACCTGGGTCTACCCCGGCCACGGCGCCGACACCACCCTCGGCACCGAACGCCCGAGCCTGCCGGAATGGCGCTCCCGCGGCTGGTAAGGCTCAGAGTTCGGCGGCGGCTTGGTCTAGCTGGGTGAGGATTGTTGTGGCGCCTGCTGATTTGGCTAGGGCTCTACCTTCGATGGCGAGGGTTCTTGCGTCGTGATCGCGACCCTGGGCGCGGGCGATGTAGATCAAGCCGACCAGGTTGGCCGCGGCGCCCGCCTGCAGGCCTAGTGTGCGGCGGATCTCGGTCGACTCCTCGAGCAATGCACGTCCTTCGTCCAGGCGCCCGGCACTATGCTCGGCAATGCCCAGATGGCGAAGAATGTCCGAGAGCGTCACCTTGTCGTCGACCTTCACCGCCAACTCGCGGGCCTGCAGTAGAACCGGGACCGCCGCGTCGTTGTCCCCACGAACCACCTGGTGGAAGCAGCCGATCCAGAACAGCGCCTCGACCTCGCCGCCCTCTTCCCCGAGCGACCTGAAGAGCTCGAGCGCCCGCTCGAACAACAGCGACTCCCCGCGGGACGAGCTGTCGCGGGCCTGCAAGCCCGGGTTCTCCTGGCGTTCCGCCAGGAACCGCCCGTGCAAGATCCGCCCTCGAGCGATCAGCAGCTCCGCCTCGGCCGCGTCCAAGAGCCGATCCGCGGCCGCCAACGCCTCCCCGTCTCCCGCGAAGATGGACTTCTTGTACAACTCGCCCGCCAGTGCAACCCGCTCGTCCACTACTCCCCCTTCGGGTCCGGTCGCGTGATCCTATGCGCCCCGCGGTGCAGCGCCGCCTAAGCTGTGGCCCCGTGATGGGTTTTGCGGACTACCAGCCAGAGGAATCACGGCGAGGGCTGAGCACGGCGATCTCCGTGCGGGAAGCGCTCCCTGAGGAACTCACCGCTTGCGCGCGGCTGATCGTTTCCCGGGCCGGCGGCGACGTGGAGGAACGGAGATCGCGCTTACAAGCTGATCTCGAGAACCCGGAGAGCTACGTCGCGGCCGCCGTCTCGGGAACCGAGGTGGTCGGCTACGGCGGAGTGATCCACCACGAACTCTCCCCCGAGCACCCACCGAGCACAGCGCCGACCGGCTACTACCTGATCGGACTCATCGTCGCCCCCGGCTGGCGCCGCCACGGCATCGGCGAACTCCTCACCCGCGACCGGATGCGCTGGACCGCCGATCGCGCCGACACCATCTGGTACTTCGCCAACATCGCCAACCTCGCAATCCAAGACCTCCACCAGAGCCTGGGCTTCGAAGAGATCACCCGCGACTTCACCTTCCCGGGAGCCCCCCTCCAACCCGGCACCGCAGTACTCCTACGCGCGCGCTTAGTCGGTTAGTGCGGCGGAAGGCGGGCCGAGGTCAGCGCGTAGGAAGGCGGCCGCGGTCAGCCCGGCGGGCGGGGTTAGTCGGTTAGTTCGGCGGGGAAGGCGGGCCGAGCCCAGCCCCGCAGGAAGGCCTGCCGCGGTTGGCCCGTCAGGCGCCGCCAGCCGGTTAGATCAGCCAGACGGCGGGCCCAGCTCTGCCCGGCGACCCGGCGGGCCGGGTTAGTCGGGTAGTTCGGCGGGGTGGGCTACTACGTCGACCAGGGCGCCGTTGCGGATGGCGGTGATTTCGGTGCGGCGGCCGATGGCGTCGGCGAAGAGTTGGCGTTGGAGCGACTGCGCGTCCCGCAGCGGGGTTCCGTCGACGGCGAGGACCAGGTCGCCTGTGCAGAGACCTGCGTCGGCCGCGGGGCTGCCTTGGATCACCTCGACGACTCGCAGTGCCGACCGCTGGTCGAAGCGTTCGGCGAGTTGCGGGCGAAGTGGTGCCGGCGTGGTGACGAGTCCGAGGTAGGCACGCCGCACCCTGCCGTCGTGCAGCAGCGAGTAGATGATCCGCCGCGTGGTCGGGTTCATCGGAACCGCCAGGCCGAGGCCGATCCCTGCCACAGCAGTGTTGATCCCGATCACCCGCCCGTTGCCGTCGGCAAGTGCTCCCCCGGAGTTGCCCGGGTTCAGTGCTGCGTCCGTCTGGATCACGTCCTCGATGATCCTGTTCGCCGACCCCGACCGCACCGGCAGAGACCGCCCGAGAGCGCTCACCACGCCCGCCGTGACGCTGCCCGCCAGACCGAGTGGATTGCCCACGGCAACCACGAGGTTCCCGACCTTGAGCCGATCTGCATCGCCGTACTCCGGCGGATCCGGGATCTGCCGGTCGGCGCGTAGTACCGCCAAGTCCGAAAGCCGGTCCACCCCGACCAGCCGCGCCTGCGCCGCCGTCCCGTCGGCGAACTCAGCGGTCGCGCTGCTCCCGTCGCCGACCACATGCGCGTTCGTCAGCAAATGCCCGTCCCCGGTCAACACCACAGCCGACCCCGACGAGTCTCCCCGCCTCCCCTGCACCCGCAGGCTCGCCACCCGCGGAATCAGGTGCTCCGCCACTCCCGAGACCACCCGCGAGTACGCATCCAGCACATCATCATCCATCATCACGCCGCCTCCTGATTACATCATTACAGCGCAATCAAGCGACGTCTCCACCTCACCCCAGCAGACTCGACGCATCGCCGACGCAGTACTCCGCGTAGCTGTCGATGGTGATGGCAACCCGCCCCGCCAGCACTCTGCTGGGAATCACGAAGATCCGCCCGAGACCGTCCACGATGAAGAAGATGTCCAGCTCCTCAGGGTCGTAGGGAGCCTTCCCCGCGGACTTGTCGAGCGTGTACGGTCGGCGGCCGACCTCGACTGTCCAGGACCCGCTCGCCGTCCGGCGCGTTGTGCTCTTCACCTGCACCCGCTGGATGCCTTCGTCCATGGTCACCAACAGGTCGTAGACCTCTGGCTCGATCGGCGCGGCGACCGACATCCCACGCAGGGTGAACCACGCGGCAGCGATCGATGGGGCCGCAACACGCAGCATCTGCCGCTGCGCGCCCGAGGTGAACGCATCGTCGCCTGGCTCCTCATCGGAGGTGTCGGGCAGCAAATGGCTGGCATCCAGGCCAAGCCGCACCGAGTGAGCCTTCACCATCCGGCGCATCTCACTGTTGTCGCTCCGGTCCAGCGCCCGCAGGACATCGGCCCAGGTAGCCGCCTGCAGGATCGCTTGCCGTAGTTGGGAATCCGTCCACCGTCGCTGTCCGGTGAAGTGCGACGTGTCGAGCTCCAACTCCTGCGCCACCCGTTTGACGGTGCGCAGCGCGTTGCCTGAGGTAGCGGCGAAGCCGAGTGCTCGCAGCACTCCGTGCCAGGATCGCTGACTCGCGATCGCATCGGTGAGTTGCTCATCGGTCCACCTGCGTGGACGCCCCCGTGTCGCGGTCATGGGGACAAACGTAAAGAGGGGCACCGACAGAATCGGTGCCCCTCTTTTGGTCGGGCTGCCGAGATTTGAACTCGGGATCTCTTGTCCCCCAGACAAGCGCCTTACCAGGCTAGGCCACAGCCCGAACGGTCGCCCGTGAAGGCGACCGGAGTAAACCCTACCTCATCTTTTGAGCTTCTTTTGACGGGGTCTGATCGACACGTGGACGGGGCTTCCGGTGAAGCCGAAGTCCTCGCGGAGGCGGCGTTCGATGAAGCGTTGGTAGGACGGTTCCATCGGCGCGGAGGTGAAGATCGCGAAGGTCGGCGGCATCGTCGTCGCCTGGGTGCCGAACAGGATCTTCGGTTGCTTGCCGCTGCGGACCGGGTGCGGGTGTGCCGCCACCAGCCGCCCGAGGAACGCGTTCAGCTGGCCCGTCGGGACGCGGGTCTGCCAGCCGTCCAGCGCCGTCTCGATCGCCGGTACCAGCTTCTCCATGTGCCGCCCGGTCATCGCGCTGATGTTCACCCGCGGCGCCCAGCGGAACTGCACCAGGTCGCGGTCGATCTCGCGCTCCAGGTAGTAGCGCCGGTCCTCGTCGACCAGGTCCCACTTGTTGTACGCGATCACCAGCGCCTTGCCGGCCTCCTCGACCGTGTTCATGATCCGCAGGTCCTGCTCGGTCATCGGCTCGGACGCGTCGATCACCACCACGACCACCTCGGCGCGCTCGATCGCGCTGTTGGTGCGGAGGCTGGCGTAGTACTCGTGGCCCTGCACGTTCTTGACCTTGCGACGGATGCCGGCGGTGTCGATGAACCGCCAGGGCTGGCCGCCCAGGGTGATCAGCTCGTCGACGGGGTCGACCGTCGTCCCGGAGACTTCGCTGACGACGACGCGGTCCTCTTTGGCCACCTTGTTCAGCAGCGAGGACTTGCCCACGTTCGGCTTGCCGACGATCGCGACCCGGCGCGGTCCACCGGTCTGGGCGTCCCGCTCGCGGGGCGCTTCCGGCAGCGCGGCCAGGACCGCGTCCAGCATGTCGCCGGTACCCCGGCCGTGCATCGCGGAGATCGGGAACGGCTCACCGATACCGAGGCTCCAGAGGTTCATCGCCTCGGCCTCGACCCGCTGGTCGTCCACCTTGTTGGCGGCCAGCACGACCGGCTTGCCGGACTTGCGCAACACTCGTACTACGGCCTCGTCGGCGTCCGTGATCCCGACAGTCGCGTCCACGACGAACAACACGGCGTCGGCGGCGTTGATCGCCACCTCCGCCTGGGCGGCGACCAGAGCGGCCATCCCGACCGCGTCGGGGTCCCAGCCACCGGTGTCGACCACGGTGAACTCGCGCCCGGCCCAGTTCGCGTCGTACGGGACCCGGTCCCGGGTGACACCCGGGGTGTCCTCGACCACTGCCTCGCGGCGGCCGATGATCCGGTTCACCAGCGTCGACTTGCCGACGTTCGGCCGGCCGACGATCGCCAGCACCGGCGTGGGGCCGGTGTCCTCGCGCTCGTGGGACGCCTCGGCGAAGCCATCGCCGTAGCCGGTGGGCAGGTCACTCATGAGATTCCTTCTCTTCTGGCATCCCCGGAAGGGGGTTACCGGTGGCAACGACGGCCTTCCGGACGTGCGCCCGCAGAACCTCGCCGATCTCGACGGCAACCGCGTGTACTTCGGACTGCCTCCGGGGAAAGGATACGGGGTCCACGGCGAACGGTTCGCCGAATACCACGTCGACCCGGGTTCCGCGCGGTGGATGGGCGTCGATACTGCCCCCTGGCTGCCTGGTGCCGAGCAGCGCGACCGGGACCACCGGGGCGCCGGTGACCATGGCCAGATAGGCCACTCCGGGCCGGATCTGGGCAAAGTCACCCGCTCCCCGCGAACCCTCCGGATAGACGCTGATCACCCGGCCGTCGCGCAGGGTCCGGATCGCCGTACGGATCGAGCGGCTGTCGACGATCGAGCGGTCGATGGAGATCTGGCCGAACCGCCGCAGCAGGAAGCCCTGGATGCCGCCGAAGGCCTCGATCTTGCCGACCGCATGCACCATTCGCGGGGCGACCGCGCCGAGCAGCGGCCCGTCCAGGATGCCGAGGTGGTTCGGCGCCAGGATCACCGGTCCGGTCGCGGGAATCAGCTGCGAGTCGTGCAAATGGATGTCGAACCGGCGGCCCAGGTAGATCCGCACGGCCCACTGCATGCTCTGGCCGAGCCGGTAGGGCACGGGCCGCAGATCATCCGTCCGCGGCAGCTCTCGATGGCGAGTCGGGCCGCCGCTCATGACTCCCGGTCCCGGGCGACGGCATCGGCCTCTTTGGCCAGCCGGCAGACCACATCGATGACCTCGTCGAGCGACAAGTGGGTCGAGTCGATCTCGACCGCACCGTCGGAGGCGACCTGGAACTGCGAGACGGTCGAGTCGTCGGCGTCGCGCCGGACGATCTGGTCCCGCAACTGCTCGGCGGTCACGGCTCCCTCGGCCAGTTCGGCCTTGCGCCGGGACATCCGTGCGTCAGTGTCCGCGGTCAGCAGCACCTTGAGTTCGGCGTCGGTGGCGACCACGGTCGCGATGTCCCGGCCCTCGACGACGATGCCACCGGTCGGCTGGGCATCGTCGATGATGGCGCGCTGCCGGCGCCTCAGCTCGGCGCGGACGTCCAGGTTGGTGGCGATCTTGCTGACCACGGCGCTGATCCGCGGATCGCGGATCGCCTCGGTCACATCGGTGCCGTCGGCGACGAACCGGCCGCGCCCGGGGTCGGTGCTGATGGACAGGTCGAGGTCACGAGAGCGCGCGGCGACCGCCTCGGTGTCATCGAGGTCGATGCCGTGCTCCAGCGCGGACCAAGTGACCGCCCGGTACATCGCGCCGGTGTCGAGGTACTGCAGGCCCAGCCTGGTCGCGACCCCGCGGGCCGTGCTCGACTTGCCGGAACCGCTCGGGCCGTCAACAGCGATGATCATGGCCCGAGGTTACCGGTGCACGGCCCAGCCACGCTCGGTCAGTACCCCGACCAACTGGTCCACCGAGCCGGGCTTGACGGCCAGTTCGACCTCACCGACCGGGCGGCCGGGACTGTGGTCGATCCGCAGATCCTCGACGTTCGCGCCGGACGCGGCGGCGTCGGCGAACAACCGGGCCAACTGGCCCGGCCGGTCGGGGATGGTGACCAGGATCGTGACGAGATCGATGTGCGGGGCACCGTGTTTGCCCGGCACCCGGACAGCCCCGGAGACGCCCTGGCCGAGAATCGAGGTTAGCTCCTCGCCGGCCTCTTCCTTGCCTAGGGCAACCAGTACCCGGTCCAGCTCGCCCCGGATCTGCTCCAGCAGTCCGGTCAGCGCCCCCGAGTTGGCGGACACGATCTGGGTCCACAGCCGGGGATCACCGGCCGCGATCCTGGTCACATCACGGACGCCCTGGCCGGACAGCTCGAGGTGCGAGCTCGGTGCGTCCACCAGCGTCCCGGCCGCGAGCGCCGACATCAGATGAGGCAGGTGCGACACCCGGGCCACCGCGAGGTCGTGGTCCTCCACGGACAGTTCGACCGTGCGCGCGCCAGCCGCTTCAGCCAGCCTGCGGACCAGCTCGACCGCGTCAGGAGAGCTCTTCTCGTGCGGCGTGATCGCCCAGGTCGCGCCCTCGAAGAGATCCGCGCGGCCGGCCAACGGGCCGCTCCGCTCGGAGCCGGCCATCGGGTGGCTGCCGACGTACCTGGCCAGGTCGTCGGTCAAGGCGGCCGCATCCGCGAGGGGTTTCGACTTGACGCTCGCCGCGTCGGTGACGATCGCGTCGGTCAGCCGGAGCTGCTCGGCGATCACCGCCCCGACATGATCAGGCGGTACGGCGACCACCACGAGCTGTGGCTCCACCTGGACCAGCCGCGAGCCGGCGCCGATCCGCTCGGCCATCAGCGCAGTCTCCGGATCGGCGTCGACGAGTTCGACGACCACGCCGAGCCGGGTCAGCGCCAGACCGATCGACGTCCCGATCAGCCCGGTCCCGACGATCCGCACCGGACCACGCAGTTCGGTCATCGACCCACCACCAGCCTCATCGACTGGCTGGTCACTGGGCGCCTGTGAGATCCGGGCGGAGCTTGACGGCACCGTGGAGGTAGACGTGCTGGATCTTCTCCCGGGACTGCGGTGAATCCGCGTGCAGCATCATCCGGACCACCCGCGGCAGCGCATGCGGTACGTCGATCTCCTGCATGCACATCAGCGGCACATCGGTCAGCCCGATCTGCCGGCCCGCCACCGCCGGGAACTCCGAATGCAGGTCCGGCGTGACCGTGAAGAGGATGCTGATCAGATCCTCGGAGCCGAGGTCGTTCGCCTCCAGCACCGCCCGGACCAGCTCGGCCGTCCGCTCGAGCAAGTGCTCCCGCTCATCCGCCTCGAGCTGGGTGGCACCCCGGATCGCCCGTACCGCCACAGCGCCTGCCTCCTTGCTAGCCGCGCCCGCCGGGCTCCTGCCGCCCGCACCGAGTCACTTCTTGCCTACCTCAACCCTAGGCCAGAACCGCCCGGGACTGTCGCAGCGTCTCGCATTCTGCCTACGCCACGACCCCTGGTGCCGAGGCGAGAGCCTCGGCAGCGTCCACCGTCTGCTCCAGCAGCAAGGCGATCGTCATCGGGCCGACGCCACCGGGAACCGGGGTCAGCAGGCTCGCCACCTGGGCCGCCTCCTCAAAGTCGACGTCACCGACATTGCCTTCGTTGTATCCGGCATCGATCACCACCACGCCCGGTTCAGCCAGCGGCCGCGGACGAAGTTCGGCTTCCCGACGGCCGCGACCACGATGTCCGCCTGCCGCACGATCGCGGGCAGATCCTGGGTCTTCGAGTGGGTGAAGGTCACCGTCGCGTTCGATGCCAGCAGCAACATCCCGACGGGCTTCCCGAGAATCGGACTGCGCCCGATCACGACTGCGTGCGCGCCGGCCACCGGTACGTCGTACGCGGCGAGCAGGCGCATGATCCCGCCGGGAGTGCAGGAGCGGAATCCGGGTTCGCCGAAGGCCATCGCGGCGAACGCGTGCATCGTGACCCCGTCGACATCCTTGCCCGGGTCGATCGCCTCGAAGGCGGCGCGCTCGTCGATCTGCGCCGGTACCGGGTGCTGCAGCAGGATCCCGTGCACAGTCGGATCGTCCGACAGCCTGGTCAACTCCCCCACCAGCTCTTCGGTCGTCGTCTCAGCCGGAAGTACGACGCTGCGCGAACCGATCCCCGCCTTCTTGCTCCTGCTCTGCTTCATCCGCACGTAGGTCGCCGACGCAGGGTCATCCCCCACCAGAACGGTCGCCAGACAAGGCTGTACGCCGGTTTCGTCCTGCAGCTTGGTGGCCCGCTCGGCCGCTCTGGCAACCATTTCAGCTGCGAGATCGGTGCCGATCATCAACTTGGCGGTCATGCGCAGTCCTTCGGGCGTCGACGAAAAGGATTCAGAGGAGGCCGGCGTGGTCGAGGGTCGCGTAGGCGGAGTCGATGCCGGTCATCGCGCCGGGGGTGCGGAGTTCGGCGCGGAACTGGTCGACCGTGAGTTCGACCGGCACGCAGTCCTCGTACTCGTCGAGCGACTGCTGACCGTCCGGCCGACAGCCGCGGGCGATCGCGAGGTACTTGCGGTAGACCGACGATGCCCCTTCCCATTGCCAGCCGACGACCTCGATCGACTCGCAGGTGTACCCCGTCTCCTCTTCGAGTTCGCGCCGGCCGGCAGCGGCTGGTTCCTCGCCCGGATCGATCAGCCCGCCCGGCAGGTTCGTGACCACCACATCGGGCCCCGCGCGAAACATCCGGACCGTGACGATGGTGCCCTCGGGTGTCAGCGGCAGGACCGTGACGCCGGCCCGGACGCCCGCGTTCAAGGCCGGGCTGAACACATCCCAGTCGACCTCCCGCCCATCCGGCAACCGGTACCGGCGCAGCCGGACGGTGAGAAACCCGTCGAACCCCGGCTTCTCCTCCACCACCACCCACGGCTCCGGATCAGCTGGACGGACAACAACGTCGTCCGCCGCCGGACCACGTCCGGCGGCGGGCGAACGTTGGTCGGGCTGGGTCACAGTGGGCGGTTGTCGTCCGGGTCCTCGGGCGGCGCGATCGGTGCGTCGTCGTCCGGCGGGGCGACCGGGGCGTCGTCCGCGGAGTCGCTCTCGTACGAGCCGCCATCCACCGTTTCGGACGGCTCGGTGTGAGGCGCGGGCTCTGTCGGGGTGACGTCAGGCCTGGACTCGGACAGGATGCGGGCCAGGGTCTCTTCGGAGATCCGCTTGAACTTACGCACCTGCGTCCGGGTTCGGTCCAGTACGGCGACCTCGATCTGATTCGGCTCGAGCTGACGAACCTCGCTGCTGTCGTGCCCGAGCGCGTCCACCGCCAGCCGGAGCGCACCGGCCAGCGAGATGCCCTCCTGGTAGTGCTCACCGATGTAGTCGGCCACCTGCTCGGCCGGGCCGCCCATCACGGCGTACCCCTGGACGTCGGCGATCGAACCGTCGTAGGTGAGCCGGTAGATCTGGTCCTCGGCCGTACTGCTGCCGACCTCGGCGACCAGGATCTCCACCTCGAGCGGCTTCTCGCCGCCGGAGGAGAAGATCGCACCGAGGGTCTGGGCATAGGCGTTCGCCAGTGCCCGGCCGGTCACGTCACGCCGGTCGTAGGAGTACCCCCGCATATCCGCCAGCCGGACGCCGGCGATCCGCAGGTTCTCGAACTCGTTGTACCGGCCGACTGCGGCGAAGGCCATCCGGTCGTAGATCTCGGCCACCTTGTGCAGCGCCGGAGACCGGTTCTCCGCGACGAACAGGATGCCGTCGGCGTACTGCAAGGCGATCGCACTGCGGCCTTTGGCGATGCCTTTCCGGGCGAAGTCGGCCCGGTCCCGCATCAACTGCTCGGGCGAGACGTAGAACGGAACGCTCATCTAAGGGTCGTCCTCTATCGGTCGATGGGGATCAGGTGAGAGGGGCGGCCGGGCCGTCCGGACGCTGGTGCCGGGCTTCGATCACCCTGTCGACGATCGCGCCGACCTCGTCCTCGGGCAGCCGCTGGTAGCCGTCGGCCGTGACCACCCCGACCACCGGGAAGATCCGCCGCTGCATGTCGGGCCCACCGGTGGCCGAATCGTCGTCGGCCGCGTCGATCAGGGCCTGGATCGTCGCCGTCACACACTCGGTGGCGGTCAGGTCCTCCCGGTAGAGCTTCTTCAGCGCGCCGCGGGCGAACAGCGAGCCCGAGCCGACACTGTAGAAGGAAGTCTCCTCGTACCGGCCACCGGTCGGGTCGTAGGAGAAGATCCGTCCACCCTTGAGGTCGTGGTCGTAGCCCGCGAACAACGGGACCACGGCCAGGCCCTGCATCGCCATCGCGAGGTTGCCCCGGATCAGCGCGGTCAGCCGGTTGGCCTTGCCGTCCAGGCTCAGCGTGGTGCCTTCGAGCTTCTCGTAGTGCTCCAGCTCGACCTGGAACAGCCGCACCATCTCCACCCCGAGGCCGGCCGTTCCAGCGAACGCGACAGCGGAGTACTCGTCAGCCGGGAACACCTTCTCGATGTCCCGCTGGGCGATGATGTTGCCCATCGTGGCGCGCCGGTCGCCGGCCATCACGACGCCGTCGGCGAAGGTGGCGGCGACGATCGTGGTCCCGTGCGGGACGTCCTTGGACAGGTCACCCGGCCCCAGGTTGCGCCGTCCGGGCAACAGGTCGGGCGCGTGCCCGGCCAGGAAGTCCATGAAGGACGAGCCACCTGGGGTCAGGAAGGCTTCCGGCAACCGGCCGGAGGCATCGAATGTCATCTAGCGGTTCACTCCCCACCCTTTTGCACGAAGCCGCGGACGAACTCCTCCGCGTTCTCCTCCAGCACCTCGTCGATCTCGTCAAGGATCGAGTCGACGTCCTCGTCGAGTCGTTCCTTGCGCTCGGCGACGTCTTCCTTCGCCTCGACCTGGTCGACCTCTTCCTCGCTGGTCGACCGCTTCGGCTGCTTGTGCTGCTGCCCGCCGTCTTTCGCCATGGCACACCTCCTAGAACCGCAGTGGAAAGCCGCCCAACCGACCTTCTAATGCGACCCTACCCGGCGGCACCCCCAGTGATGGTGCGAACCAGGTCACTCGCGGTGTCGCACTGGTCGAGTAAGGCCCCAACATGCGCTTTGGTACCACGCAGTGGGTCCAACGTCGGGATCCGCTGGAGGGATTCCTTGCCGGGCAGATCGAAGATCACCGAATCCCAGGACGCGGCGGCCACCTGACCGGCGTACTGCTGCATGCAGCGGCCGCGGAAGTAGGCGCGGGTGTCCGTCGGCGGGTGCGAGACGGCCATCCGGATCTCCTCGTCGGTGACAAGGCGCTGCATCCGGCCGGACTTCACCAACTTGTAGTAAAGACCCTTGTCCGGGCGCAGATCGGCGTACTGCAGATCGACCAGGTGCAGCTTGGAGTCGTCCCAGTCGAGACCGTCGCGATCGCGGTAGGACTGCAGCAGTTTCAGCTTGGCGACCCAGTCGAGCTGGTCGGCCAGTTTCATCGGATCCGTGGCCAGCTGGTCGAGCACCTGCTCCCAGCGCTGCAGCACGTCCTTGGTCTGCCGGTCCGCGTCGTCGCCGTACTTGTCCTCGACGTACTTGCGGGCCTGCTCCAGATACTCCACCTGCAACTGGACCGCGGTCAGCTTGCGGCCGTCCTTGAGCGTCATCAGGTGCGTACAGGTCGGGTCGTGGCTGATCTCGTGCAGCGCGGTGACCGGCCGGTCCACGCTCAGATCGTCGGTCAGCCAGCCGTCCTCGATCATCGACAGCACCAGCGACGTCGTGCCGACCTTCAGGTACGTCGAGATCTCGGACAGGTTCGCGTCCCCGATGATCACGTGCAACCGGCGGTAGCGGTCCGGGTTCGCGTGCGGCTCGTCGCGGGTGTTGATGATCGGGCGCTTCAGCGTGGTCTCGAGACCGACCTCGACCTCGAAGTAGTCGGACCGCTGGCTGATCTGAAACCCATGGGCGTTGCCGTCCTGGCCGATACCGACCCGGCCGGCCCCGGTGACCACCTGGCGACTGACGAAGAACGGCGTCAGGTGCCGCACGATCGACGCGAACGGCGTGGACCGGCGCATCAGGTAGCTCTCGTGCGACCCGTACGACGCGCCCTTGTTGTCGGTGTTGTTCTTGTACAGGTTGATCGGCGGCGCCCCCGGGATCTGCCGGGCCTGCCGTGCGCCCTCCATGATCACCAGCTCGCCGGCCTTGTCCCAGACCACCACGTCGCGCGGATTCGTGCACTCGGGCGCGGAGTACTCCGGGTGGGCGTGGTCGACGTACAACCGGGCGCCGTTGGTGAGGATCACGTTCGCCAGCCCGGTCTCCTCGTCGGTGAGCTGGCTGGAGTCGGCCACTTCCCTGCTCAGGTCGAACCCGCGCGCGTCCCGCAAAGGGTGCTCCTCGTCGAAGTCCCACCGCGTCTTGCGCGCGAGCGGCTGCGTCTGCGCGTAGCCGTTCACCACCTGGCTCGAGGTCAGCATCGGGTTGGCCCCGGGCTGGCCAGGCACCGAGATCCCGAACTCGGTCTCGGTCCCCATGATCCGCCGAACACTCATGCAATCGAGCCTACGCGGTCCGGCCGACTAAAGGTGTTGAACTGTCCACAGGGTCACGTGTGAGACTGCCGAAATGGACGAACTCGTGGCATTGCTGGACTCCGAGGGCCAGGTGTGCGGGTCCGCCCCGAGGTCGCTGGTACGGCGGGACAACCTGCGGCACGGAGCGACCGGCGTACTGGTGCGCAACGCGGCGGGTGACATCTATGTGCATCGGCGGACTCCCACCAAGGACGTGTACCCAGCAAGGTACGACTTCATGGCCGGCGGCGTCGTCGCGGCCGGGGAGGACCCGTACGACGCGGTCGGGCGCGAGCTGGCCGAGGAGCTCGGGATCACCGGGGTCGAGCTGACCCGGCTGCCGGAAGGCGACTACGCCGACGAGTACACGAACTACCGTGCCTACCTCTACACCTGCGTCTGGGACGGCACTGTGCGGCATCAGCCGGAGGAGGTCGACTGGGGTGCTTGGATGTCCCCGGCGGACCTGATCGCGCGGCTGGACGACCCCGAATGGCCGTTCGTGCCCGACACCACTGCCCTGCTGGGACCACTCGTGAGGAGCTTCGTGTGACGATCGCCGACAACGGCTGGGACAGCCGAGCCTGGCTGGACGGCGACTGGTTGCATCGCGAGCCGCGCCGCGAGGCAGTCCGCCCGCGCCTGCTCGCGGAAGCCCGGCTACTCCCCTGGCTCGCCCCGCAACTCCCGTTGCCTGTCCCGATCCCCGAGCCCACGCAGTACGGCGTACGCCATCTCCTGCTCGTCGGTGATCCTCTCGAAGACGACGCCAGTACTGCGCTCGGCCGCGACCTGGGAACCTTCCTGCAAGCCCTACACGCCGTCGACCCGGCCGAAGCCGTCGCACACGGCGCACTGGACGCAGCAACCGCGGAAGCCGACAAAACCCGCTTCCTCGACGAGGCCAGAGCCCAGGTCCTCCCGTTGCTCCCAGCGGCAGCACAACCCGCGGCAGCGGACCTCCTCAACCAGGTAGGCACCGGCGCCCGGAACTCCCTGATCCACTCCGACCTCGCCCCCGAGCACGTCCTGGTCAGCGACGCCCGGATCACCGGCATCATCGACTGGACCGACGCCGAGATCGGCGACCCCGCCGTCGACCTCTGCTGGCTCCTCAACGACGCTCCTACTGCCCTCGCGGAAGGTGTGGAGCAGACCTACAACCTGACACCCGAACTACGCCACCGCGCCCACGACTGGCACCGCCTGGGCCCCTGGTACGGCGTCCACCGCGGCCTCCTCCTCAACCTCCCGAAAGACGTCGAAGAAGGAATCACCGCAATCCTCACCCGCCTCTGACACCACCTGCGCGCGCCTGCGGCCGGTGACTGCGGGCGAGTGACGCGGCCGGCGGCTCGGACCGGTGATTGCGGCCGGGTGTTACTGGCGGCCGACGAAGCGGCCGATGGAGCGGGCCAGGTTGATGCCGACCAGGCCGCCCCAGCAGATGATGATCGCGATGACGCCCTCCTGGGCGGCGGCGATCGCCGTGATCGGGATGCCGGCGCCGACGGAGACGATCGCCAGTGCGAGTCCGCCGGGATCGGTTTCCCTGCTCGCAGTCTGCGGCATGTGCTGCATCTGCTGGTGCGGCTGAGCAACCGGGACAAGTCCCCGGGCAGCGGCTTGGGCGTCGAGCTTCTCCAGGAACGCGTCGATGATCTCGGGCTCGTAGTCCGGGCCAAGCTCCTGCCGCGCCGCCACTGCAGCACGCAGGTCCTTGCGAATCTCGTCCGTCGCCATAGAAGGACGGTACGGCAGCGAACCGGCCACAGATACCCGGGAGAACCCCTACCCACCCATGAGGGACCTAGCCCCACCAACAAGACGCATGCCAGCCCCCTGGACCGACCGGTCAGCACGATGTACGGGAACGCAACAGCCGCCCTGGTCCGGGTCGGACCAGGGCGGCTGTTGACAGGTTCTACAGGTACTGACCCGTGTTGGTCGCTGTGTCGATGGAGCGACCTGGCTCGGTGCCCTGCTTGCCGGAGATGAGCGTCCGGATGTAGACGATCCGCTCGCCCTTCTTGCCGGAGATCCGCGCCCAGTCGTCGGGGTTGGTCGTGTTCGGCAGGTCCTCGTTCTCCTTGAACTCGTCCACGCAGGCCTGCAGCAGGTGCTGCACCCGCAGGCCCTTCTGGTTGTCCTCGAGGAACGCCTTGATCGCCATCTTCTTCGCCCGGTCGACGATGTTCTGGATCATCGCGCCCGAGTTGAAGTCCTTGAAGTACAGGACCTCCTTGTCACCGTTGGCATAGGTGACTTCCAGGAAGCGGTTCTCGTCGGCCTCGGTGTACATCCGCTCGACCGTGCGCTGGATCATCCCGTTCACGCACTCGCGCCGGTCGCCGCCGAACTCGCCGAGGTCGTCGGCGTGCAACGGCAGCGTCGTGGTCAGGTACTTCGAGAAGATGTCGCGGGCGGACTCGGCGTCCGGCCGCTCGATCTTGATCTTCACGTCCAGCCGGCCCGGCCGCAGGATCGCCGGGTCGATCATGTCCTCACGGTTCGAGGCACCGATGACGAGGACGTTCTCCAGACCCTCGACCCCGTCGATCTCGCTCAGCAACTGCGGCACGATGGTGTTCTCGACGTCGGAGGAGACCCCGGAACCGCGGGTGCGGAACAGCGAGTCCATCTCGTCGAAGAACACGATCACGGGCATGCCCTCGGAGGCCTTCTCACGAGCACGCTGGAAGACCAGGCGGATGTGCCGCTCGGTCTCACCGACGTACTTGTTCAGCAGCTCGGGACCCTTGATGTTGAGGAAGAACGACTTCTGCCCCTCCACCCCGGTCCGCTCGGCCACCTTCTTGGCCAGCGAGTTCGCCACCGCCTTCGCGATCAGCGTCTTGCCACAGCCCGGCGGGCCGTACAGCAGGACGCCCTTCGGCGGCTTGAGCTCGTGCTCCAGGAACAGGTCCTTGTGCAGGTACGGCAGCTCGACCGCGTCCCGGATCTGCTCGATCTGGCCGGCCAGTCCACCGATCTGGGTGTAGTCGATGTCCGGGACCTCTTCGAGGATCAGCTCCTCGACCTCGGACTTCGGGATCTTCTCGTAGACGTAGCCGGAACGCGGTTCCAGCAACAGCGAGTCGCCGGCCCGCAGCGCGATGTCGAGCAGCGGCGAGGCGAGCCGGACGACCCGTTCCTCGTCGGCCTGCGCGATCACCAGCGCCCGCTCGCCGTCGGCCAGCAGCTCCTTCAGCATCACCACGTCGCCGACGACCTCGAAGTCGCAGGCCTCGACCACGTTGAGTGCCTCGTTGAGCATCAGTTCCTGGCCGAGCCGGAGCCCGTCCAGGTCGATGGAGGGGCTGGCCGCGACCCGGAGCTTGCGGCCCCCGGTGAACACGTCCAGCGTGTCGTCGTCGTTGCGGCCCAGGAACGTCCCGAATCCGGACGGTGGCTGTGCCAGCCGATCGACCTCTTCTTTGAGGGCGATGATCTTCTCTCGGGCCTCGCGCAACGTTTCCGCCAACCGCTCGTTCTGCGCGGTCACGCTCGCCAAGGACGCCTGGGTTTCGGACAGTCTGCTCTCGAGCGACCGGCTGTCCGCCGGGTGCTCCAGCAACCGACGCCGCAACGCTGCGACCTCGGCTTCCAGGTAACGGACCTGGTTACGCAGCTCTGCCGCGGTAGGGCTCTCGTCTCCAGCCACGATCATCACCTCACCATGTGGGGCTCGACCCTATGGACCTTACCCAGAAAACCTCACCGGGCAAGCTGAATCCCATCACGTGTCGGTTGCGGATGATTCCGTTGCCGTGGGCTTGTCCGAGGGTGTATCAGAGCGTCGTGGGCCGGAATAGTCGTCGCCGTACGCCCCCGGCGCGGGCCTGCGCTTCTTCAGTGGCGCCCTGACGCCGGGCGCCATCCGGCGTGACGTGACCAGGAACGCGGTGTGCCCCTGCATCCGGTGCCCGGGCCGGACGGCCAGTCCCTCGACGTGCCAGTCCCGTACGAGCGATTCCCAGGCCCGTGGCTCGGTGAACTCCCCGTGCGCCCTCAGCGTCTCCACAACCCGGCTCAGCTGGGTCGTGGTGGCGACGTACGCGCAGAACACCCCACCTGGTACGAGGGCCCCCGCGGCGGCGTCTATGCACTCCCAGGGGGCCAGCATGTCCAGCACGATCCGGTCCACGTCGGTCTCGTCCAGCGACTCCACCAGGTCTCCGACCTGCAGCCGCCAGGCCGGGTGTTCGCCGCCGAAGAATCCGGTGACGTTCTTCCGCGCGACCTCGGCGAAGTCCTCGCGCCGTTCGTACGAGATGAGCTCTCCGTGGATCCCAACCGCGCGCAGCAGAGCCGTGGTCAGCGCGCCGGAGCCGGCACCCGCCTCGACCACCTTCGCGCCCGGAAAGATGTCGGCCATCGTGACGATCTGCGCGGTGTCCTTGGGGTAGATGACGGCCGCACCCCGCGGCATCGAGACCGAGTAGTCGGCCATCAACGGCCGCAGCGCGAGGTACTCCACCCCGCCCTTCGACCGGATCGTCACCGCGTCCGGCCCGTCGATCAGGTCGTCGTGCTCGATCCCGCCCTTGGTGGTGTGGAAGATCTTGCCCCGCTCGAGGAACACCGAGTGCCGCCGCCCCTTCGGGTCCGACAGCGTGATCCACTCCCCCGGTTGCAACGGCCCGTGGTGCACCCCGGAGAAGGACAGATCAGGAAAATCACGAAGATCAGACATAAGGCGCTCACCTTAACTTCCACCCCGTACGCCGCTCCCGCTCGCCTCGCAGCTCCTCTATCTATTGACAACATGTTGTCGACATGACAGCGTGTTGCGCATGATGAATCTCACCGCACACATCGGGATCTACGACACCTACGCCGACTGGGAGATCGGGCATCTTCTGGTTGAGCTGCGGACCGGGCGGTTCACGGGGACGCCGGTCGACGTTGTCACGGTCGGCGAGACCCTGGAGCCGGTCACGAGCATGGGCGGGCTGCGGGTGCTGCCTGATCTGCTGCTGTCGGACCTCGAGCCGGGCGCCAGCAATCTGCTGATCCTGCCGGGTGCCGGGATGTGGGATGACGGTGGTGGGCAACCGTTCGCGGCGGCCGCGGGGCGGTTCCTGGAGGCCGGAGTACCGGTTGCGGCGATCTGCGGGGCGACGTTCGGGCTGGCGCGGGCTGGGCTGCTCGACGAGCGCCGGCACACGAGTGCCGTGCCCGAATACCTGGCGGCCAGCGGATACAAGGGCGCCGAGTACTACGTCGACGAGCGAGCCGTCTTCGATGGTGATCTCATCACCGCGGGACCGTCGTCGCCGTTGCAGTTCACGACCGCCGTACTGCGGCGGCTCGGGCTGGCGTCCGACGAGACGCTGGAGGCGTACGAAGCCGTCTTCCACCACGAAGACGTCAGCGCCTACCCGAC
>NZ_DASRXP010000698.1:0-4078 GCF_035687465.1 Kribbella sp. | reverse complement strand
CTGTTGCGCCATGGGTTCGGCGGCTCGGATGGCTCGTTCTGCGGCGTCGATGGTTTCGGCGATCTGGGCGGCGTCGCTGTTCGGCTCGACCGCGACCTTGGCGGCGACCAGGATCTCCTCCGGGCCCAGGTGCAGGGTCTTGATGTGGATCAGCCGCTGCACCCCCGGCACGCTCTCGATCGCGGCGACGATCTTGTCCTGCGCTTCGCGGGTCGCGGACTCGCCCAGCAACAGCGACTTCATCTCGATCGCCAGGAAGATCGCCACACAGACCAGCAGCGCGCCGATCGCCATCGAGCCCAGGCCGTCGAAGATACCGTTGCCAGTGGCAAGAGTCAGAACGACACCGATCAGCGCCAGTACCAGACCGGTCAGCGCCGCGAAGTCCTCCAGCAGGATCACCGGCAGTTCCGGGGACCGCGCGTTCCGGATGAATCGGGCCCAGCCGACGTGCCCGCGCACCTTGTTCGCTTCGACGATCGCGGTCCGGAACGAGAACGACTCCATCACGATCGCGGCCAGCAGCACCGCGACCGGAACCCACTGCCAGTCGTCGATCCCGTGCGGGTCCTGCACCTTGTGGAAGCCCTCGTACAGCGCGAACAGACCACCAACGCTGAACAGCACGATCGCGACGATGAACGAGTAGACGTACCGCTCGCGGCCGAACCCGAACTGGTGCAGTTCGTCGGCCTCCCGCTTCGCCCGCTTCGCGCCGACCAGCAGCAGCACCTGGTTCCCGGCGTCGGCCAGCGAGTGGATCGACTCGGCCAGCATCGAGGCGGACTGGGTCAGTCCCCAGGCAGCGAACTTCGTGATCGCGATACCGGTGTTCGCCAGCAGTGCCGCGACGACGGCCTTGTTACCGTCACCAGCCATTTTGCTCGGTCCCTCCTTGAATTCGAGCCCCACCCCACCGCCCCGGTCGCGGGATCAGGGGTCGTCAGCGAGCGGACACGACGAACGCCGTGCCGGGTCCACGCAGGGTACAGGGTCCTTCGGGTCCAGGAATGAACGCGGACTGACCGGCGGACAACTCCGGCCCCACTTCGGTGCCCTCGGCACCGATCGTGACCGTACCGGCCACACACGCGACGATCCGCGGACCCTCCGCCCGTACTTCGATGGCCGCGCCAGCCAGAAGATCCACCCGCCGGACCGCGAAGTATTCACAGCCGGTCTGGTACGCCGTGACGCCGGCTGCCTCCGGTGTCCCCAGCAGCACCGGATCGGCCAGTGGCTCGAAGTCGACCACTGACACCAGTTCCGGCACATCGATGTGCTTGCGAGTCAGACCACCGCGGAGCACGTTGTCCGAGTTGGCCATCACCTCGAATCCCGTGCCCTGCAAGTACGCGTGCACGTTGCCGGCCGGAAGGTAGACCGCTTCGAACCGCTCCAGCCGGACCCGGTTCAGCAGCAGCGCCGCGAGCACACCGGGGTCATCGGGGAACTCGGTGGACAGCTGCGCGAGGGTCTCCACCTCCAGCCCGAACGCGTCCCCGGCGTACCGGCGGCTGGCCTCGCCGAGAGCGGCGACGAGGGGACGGATCGCATCCCGGTCGCTGCTCATGAACTCAGTGAAGGCGTCCTGCAGTTTGCCGTTGCGGAGCAGGTCGGTGAGCTGCTCGAGCCCTTCCACTTGGAGCGCGTCGAGCAGGGCGACCGTGGCAGCTAGCGGGCGGAATCCGACCAGCGCGTCGAACGGGCCGAGCGCGATCAGGATCTCCGGCTTGGGCCAGGCGTCCTTGTAGTTGCGGTCCGCCGCGTCGCGCGGGATCCCCGCGGCCTCGTCCCGCGCGTACCCGTCGATGGCCTGCTCGAGCGACGGATGCGCCTGGATCGACAGCGGCTGGGCCGCGGCCAGGATCTTGGCCAGGAAGGGGAAACGCCCCTGGAACCGCTCCGCCGTCTCGTCCCCGAGGGTGCCCGACGGATCGGTGGACACCCGGTCGTACAGCGACTCGCCCGACGGCAGCAGCGACGGCGCCGACTCGTGCGCGCCCATCCACAGCTCGGCCTGCGGCTTGCCGTCCGGTTCCACGCCGGTCAGCTCGGGGATCGCGGTCCGCGACCCCCAGGCGTAGTCCCGGACGGGGTTCTGGAGCCTAACTACCACGCCGGATCCTCCGCGGGATTGCCCGGCAGACCAGGAGCCTCGCCGACCGGAGTGCCGTACCGACCGAGACCGACGCCGAGGTACGCCGCGGCGTACCGGCCGTGCTGCGTCAGGGCGGCGTACCGGGCGACGTCGGTGCCGTTGGCCTGCCTCACCACGTGTACGCGGATGTCGTGCTGCTCGGCCTTCTCCTCGAGCTGGCGACGGGTCTCCGTCACGCCCGGGTCGTCGATGCCGTCGTCCAGGATGACCAGGCCGGGCCGGAGCTCCTCTGCCTGGTCGAAGGGGTCGGCGAAGACGTCGCGCGGCGGCTGGGTCTTCAGGACCGGCAGCAAGTGGCCCGCGTCGGCAGCAAGCGCCGGGCGGCCACTGGCGAGCCGCACAGCCTCGACCACCCGGCGTGCCGCACGTGCTGCGAGGACAGAGCCGCCCCAGACCAGCGGCAGAGCGTCCGCCAGCATCAGGGCGAGGTCCTTGGCCGGGTTGGATGCGACGTCGTTGTTGGGCGAGCACTCGATCGCGACATCGTCCAGCATGGCCGCGACAGCCTTGGCGTCCACGGCAGGGCCCAGCCCCAGTTGGTGCAGCCCCTGCAGTACTGCGACGGCTGCCGCCAACTGGTCGTCCGACTGGGACGGGAAGCGGATGGCATGCCGGGAACCGGCCGAGGCCTGGGTCACGGGAGAGTCGGTCGGGGAGGCCACCATCAGCCCGCAGCCCCGGCGTACGGCCTCGGACGCGGCAGACATCGCACCGGTGTCGTCGGTGTTGCCGCCGAGCACGATGACGAGGTCGAGCGGTCCGGTCCAGCCCGGCAGCCCCGGGCCGGGCCAGGCCACGAACGGCACCGGGCAGACCGGCTCCAGCACGGCCCGGACCAGGCGGGCGTCCCGGCCGGCAGCGACGATCGCGCGGGGGCGGAAGCCGTCCGCGTCCAGCTGGGACAGCACCTCCTCCGAAGCGTCGATCTCGGCCCGGACGCGGGCTCCGGCCCCGGCGAGCCGGCGCAGCAGGTGGTCGGTGGCCTCGAGGGCGGCTGGGTCGTCCAGCCGCGAGTCGTCGAAGAAGCTCATGCGTTCTCGGAGGCCTCGTTCTTGGTCTCGCGCGCCTCGTCGATCAGCAGCACCGGGATGTCGTCGCGGACCGGGTAGGCCAGCGCGCAGGTGGCGTTGGTACAGACCAGCTCGCTCGCCTCGTCGTCCACGCGGAACTCCGACCGGCACTTCGGGCAGACCAGGATGCTCAGCAGGTCCGGGTCCAGATTGACGTTGGGGGGAGTCATCAGCTTCCTTCTTACTTCGGTGCACCGGTGATCAGGGCCAGTACTTCGTCCCGGACACGCTCCATGGTGGCCGCGTCCCCGGCCTCGACGTTCAGCCGCAGCAGCGGCTCGGTGTTCGACGCCCGCACGTTGAACCACCACTGTCCTGCGTCGACCGTCAGGCCGTCCAGGTGGTCAACGGTAATGCCCTCAAGGTCGCCATAGGTGTCTTCGATCGCCGCGACTGTCGCGGCCGCGTCGTCCACCTGGCTGTTGATCTCGCCGGAGGCCACATAGCGCTCGAACTCGGCGAACAGTTCGCTGGCCGGCCCGTCCTGCTCCCCGAGCGCCGCGAGCACATGCAGTGCCGCGAGCATCCCGGTGTCGGCCCGCCAGAAATCCCGGAAGTAGTAGTGCGCAGAGTGCTCGCCGCCGAACACCGCGTCGGTCTCGGCCATCTTCTGCTTGATGTAGGAGTGCCCGACCCGCGCGCGGATCGGCGTCCCGCCGTGCTCGGTGATGAGCTCCGGCACGGCCTTCGAGGTGATCAGGTTGTGGATCACCGCCGAACCGGGGTGCTTGGCCAGCTCCCGTACCGCGACGGCGCCGGTGATCGCACTCGGCGAGATCGCGTCGCCCTTCTCGTCCACCACGAAGCACCGGTCCGCGTCGCCGTCGAAGGCGAGCCCCAGATCGGC
>NZ_DASRXP010000697.1:0-3277 GCF_035687465.1 Kribbella sp. | reverse complement strand
TGCGGCTGCGCTCGGGCTGTGCGTGGCGCTCTACCTGACGGTCGGCGCCGCCATGCTCATCGTCGGCGAAACCCGCGTTCCACCAAGCTTGAGCGTCTAGCTGGCCTGGCCGAAGGAACGCATCACTGTCGAGTAGACGATCCGATCGGAACGGGCGTGGGACACGCTGTACTCGAGCGGCCGACCGCCCCTCGCCCTGATCACCCGGCTCGAGTCGAGGAGGGCGAAGCCGACGCTCACCTGCAGGAACCCCGCGCTGATCGGGTCAGCGCCGGAGCAGCCGATCTGCAACTCGGTGTCCCCGACCGGCTCGTGCAGGAGGTCCGCGATCAGTTCGTAGGGTGACCTGTTCAGCGTCGACGCCGGACGGTCCAGCAGTCCCGCGAACGGGTCCGCCGGCATGAAGGCCGAGCGGATGCTGAGCGGGAAACCGTCCAGCGACGTGACGGATTCGAGGATCACCACCTCTGCCCCGGCGGCGATCTCCAGCCGCTCGGCGATGAACGACGGCGCCGGGTGCAGGGCGGCGTACGTGGTCCTGATCGCCACCCGGGTGCCGTTGGCGTTCATCTCCTGGGCCAGGTCGCGGGAAACCTCGATCTCGTGCTGAAGCGCGCTCGGTGCCATCGCGAAGGTGCCGGCCCCGCGGACCCGCTCGACCATGCCCTGGTCGGCCAGGATCGCGAGCACGTCCCGGATGATGCCGCGGCTGACGCCGTATTTGCGGATCAGGGCGTCCTCGCCCGGCAGGGGCTCCTCGGCCCAGTCGCCGCTGAGCAGTTCGGTGCGGAGCAGGTCGCAGACCCACTGGACCGTACGGGACCGGCCTGGGCCCCGTCGGGGATTGCGGCTTGGCTGACCGGGCGGTTGTGGCACGGAGTGGTCCCGCTCTCCGAGGGTGAAGTTCCGGTCACGGTACTGCCGGTCGGCAGGCCGACCAAGCGATAATTCAGGTGGCCTGGATCACAGTTTCCGCCTGGCAGGCTGGTAGGTGACCGGCAGTCGACTGACAGGCTGTCTGCCGACAGATCGTGGGGGTTCGAAAGGGACAGCTGGGCATGTCACGGGAACACCGCATCACGCAGGTCTTCATCGAACTGGCCGACACCTTGGTGGCGGAGTTCGAGGTGGTCGACTTCCTCGGCTATCTGGCCGGAGTGAGCGTGGAACTACTGGACGTCGACGCGGCCGGGCTGATGCTCGCCGACGAGGACGGTCTGCTGCACGTGATGGCGTCCTCGGACGACCAGGCGGAGCTGCTCGAGTTGTTCGAGCTCCAGCAGGACGAAGGACCTTGCCCGGAGTGCTTCCGCACCGGAGTACCGGTGGTGAACGTCGAGCTGAGCAGGTGGCCCGACTTCGCCGCGGCGGCCGCTGCCGGAGGCTACACGTCCGCTCACGCGCTGCCGCTGCATCTGCGCGGCCATGTGATCGGTGCGCTCAACCTGTTCCGGACGAGTACCGAACCGCTCACCGATCAGGACATCAAGCTGGCCCAGGCGCTGTCCGACATCGCCACCATCGGGCTGCTGCACGAGCGGGAGATCCGCGGGCACCAGGTGCTCGCCGAGCAGCTCCAGCACGCGCTGGACAGCAGGATCGAGATCGAGCAGGCCAAGGGCATGCTCGCCGAGCGGGCCGGTGTGAGTCCGGTGGCGGCGTTCGGGGCGATGCGTTCCTATGCGCGCGGCAAGGGGCTGGGGCTGAGCGTGGTGGCGCACGGAGTCCTCGACGGAACCCTGCAAACCTCGGCGCTGTTCGCCCGCTGAGAGCCCGCTGTGAGGACGGTGGCGTCCGCTGAAGCTGTGGATCTCCTGTGACACTCGGTGCGCGGTTGCTTCTCGACCTCGCGCATGGTTCCGTTGGTGTCCACAGCCACTTTCTCGTGGCGCTGCCCTGGACCCGGTAGCGCATCCCGACCGATGCACTCCGGAGTGGGGCGTTTCTTTTGTCACAACTCGTTGCGGACGATATTCCTCCGCAAGGCCCGCAGGAAAAACACGCGAGCCTCTACACAGACCTCTCGAGGACTGTGCGGGAACTCGGGCTGCTCAAGCGGCGGCACGGCTACTACTGGACCCGGATCGGGCTGGTGCTGCTCGCCTTGGGCGGCGTCGCGACCGGCGTCATCCTGCTGGGCGACTCCTGGTTCCAGCTGCTGATGGCAGGCGCTCTGGCGCTGGTGCTGACCCAGGTCGCGTTCCTGAGCCACGACAGCGCCCACCGGCAGATCTTCCACTCCAACGCGTGGAACGACTGGACCGCCCGGATCCTGGCCGGCGCTCTCGCCGGGATGAGCGTCACCTGGTGGCGGAACAAGCACAACAAGCACCACAACGCGCCCAACCAACTGGGCAAGGACCCCGACATCGCCATCGGAGTGGTCGCCTTCACCCCCGACCACGTCGCCAGGCGCACCGGGCTGGTCAAGTGGCTCGGCGATCGTCAGGGCTGGTTCTTCTTCCCGTTGCTCACGCTGGAGGGACTCAGCCTGCACGTGGCGAGCCTGCGGCATCTGCTGCGGAGGAACGCATCACGGCTGGAGCGCATCGAGGCCGCGATCGTGCTCTCCCGGCTCGGCGCCTACGTGGCGGTGCTGTTGATTCTGCTGCCGATCGGCAAGGCCAGCGCCTTCATCGGGCTGCAGCTCGCGGTCTTCGGCGTCTGCCTGGGTGCGTCGTTCGCCCCCAACCACAAGGGCATGCCGCTCGTTCCGGCCTCGATGAAGCTGGACTTCCTGCGCCGCCAGGTGCTGATGTCGCGCAACATCCGCGGCGGCGTCCTGGTGGACTTCGGGATGGGCGGGCTGAACTACCAGATCGAGCATCACCTGTTCCCGAGCATGCCCCGGCCGACGCTCAAGCAGGTCCGTCCGATCGTGCGCGAGTACTGCGAACTGCACGGGATCAAGTACACCGAGGTCGGTCTGTTCGAGTCGTACAAGATCGTCATCGACTACCTGAACAACGTCGGCCTCCGCGCCCGCGACCCGTTCCAGTGCCCGATGACCGCCCTCTACCGGAACTGAGTCGCCCGCTAAGCCCTCAGTAGACCGAGAGCCACCTCACGGGCCTCGTCCGCAGCCGCGCGACCGAGGCCGTGATGGTCGGCGACCACTGTGGCTCCCTCGAGGAGCATGAGTAGCTGCCGGCCGACCAGGGCGGGATCGACGACTCCGGCCGCGGTCGCGATCTCGGTGAACAGCTCCAGGTAGCGGTCGAGGTGGCGGACCGCGATCGCCCGCGCCGGTTCGACGTGCCGCTGGGTGGCCGCGTTC
>NZ_DASRXP010000696.1:0-23218 GCF_035687465.1 Kribbella sp. | reverse complement strand
CCACTCACACCGGAGTGGCTGAACCATCCCGGACCTCGTGGGGCATCGCGGGCACTCGCTTACCTCCGCTCACACCCGGACCCTCGTCTCACGCTGCTGTCGTCCGGGCACTCTACGCTACTGTGCCGGGGCATTGCGCAGTCTGCCCGGCCTCCGTGTCCATCGCCTGTCGCCACGCCACCCCGGGCGAAAATCCATCCTTCGCTGGTGCCGATACCCCAGAGTTCATCAGCCTGTAGGCAGCAAGTCACCGCAGGGTACTACGGGCGCCCGTGCTCCGCGACACGGCCTGCGGAACCTGTGGATAGAATTTGCATGGGGTGGGGGGAATGACTTCAGATCAAGGGGTTGTACCGCGGCAAGCGCTGGCATTGCCGATGGTCCTGGGGACGCTGCTGGTCGCCGTACCGGGCGTGATGCTGGCGGGTGGCACCGAGCCGGGAAGGCTGGATCGGTGGATCCAGCCGGACGTCAACACACCGGCTGCCGCGTGGGGTGCCGCCCTGGCGGTGGACTGGACCGGCGGACCGGCCGGCCGGACGATCCTGGTGCTGATCGTGATGGGACTCTGCCTGATCGCCGGACGCCGACGGCTGGCTGTCGTCGCGCTGGTCGGCACCATCCTCACCAGCGTGCTGACGACAGTCCTGAAGTACGTCGTGGACCGGCGGATCCACGGCGACTTCCTGTCCTACCCCAGCGGTCACACCGCGGCCGCGACAGCGATCGGTGTCGTCCTGGGCCTGTTGCTGGCCGACCTACTGGATGTCGGCCGGGTCGCCGGTCTGGCGCTGGTGCTCGGTCTGGCCGTTGCCTGCGGGGCACTGATGGCCTGGGTTCAGATCGACCTCACCGCGCATTACCCCACCGACACCATCGGCGGGTTCGGCTGCGGCCTGTTGGTCATCCCGGCGACGGCGCTGCTGATCGACAAGCTCAGCGAGAGCCGTCGTCCGGGCTGAGGCAGGTTCAGGCGTACTTGCGGAACACCGGACGAACCGGCCGCCCGCCCATCCAGGTCCGCGGGTCCTGGGCATCGAGCGCTATCCGGTAGACGACGCAGGCGCGGGCCACGACCTCGATGGTCTGGTCGATGTCCTCTTCGGTCAGGCCGGCGCTGACGACGAACGACGGGCCCAACACGCCACCGAGGACCAGCTCACGGAGGAAGAGCGTCCGATAGTCCTGGGACGGCTGCAGGTTCTCGTCGAGGGTGGCGAAAACCAGGTTGGACGCACGGCCTCGAACCACCACGTGCTGCGCGACCCCGGCATCCTCGGTCACCTGACGGACGCCCGCGGCGAGACGATCGCCCAGCTCGTGCAAGCGGGCGGCGACCCCTTCCTTGGGGTACGTCTCCATCACCGCGATAGCAGCCGCGAGTGCATGCGACTCGGCACCATGAGTGGTCGACAGGATGAAGACCCGTTCGGCGGAGTCGCGCAGACCGCCGCGCTCCATCAGCTCACGGCGTCCGGCCAGCGCCGAGACGGCGAACCCGTTGCCGAGCGCCTTGCCGAAGGTGGAGAGGTCCGGCGTCACGCCGTACAGGCCCTGGGCGCCGGCCTCCGACCAGCGGAAGCCGGTGATCATCTCGTCGAAGATGAGCAGGCAGCCGTACTGGTGGGCCAGATCGCGGAGACCGGCCAGGTAGCCGTCCGGCGGGTCGTGCTGGGTGGCCGCCTCGAGGATCAGGCAGCTGATCTGGCCGTCGTATTGGCGCAGCAGTTCCTCGGTTGCGGGCAGGTCGCCATACGGGAACCGCACGGTGAGGTCGGAGGTCGAGGTGGGAATCCCGGCCCGCATCGCGGTAGTGGTGATGAACCAGTCGTCGGTGGAGAAGAACGGCTGCGTGCCGCAGATCGCCACCAGCGGGCGTCCGGTCACCGCCCGCGCGAGACGCACAGCCGCGGTGGTCGCGTCCGAACCGTTCTTGGCGAACTTGACCATGTCGGCCGTCGGCACCGTCTCCAGGAACCGCTCCGCCGCCTGGAGCTCGATCAAGCCGGGGCGGACGAAGTTGCTGCCCAGCTGGAGCTGCCGCTGGACGGCCTCGATGACCTTGGGATGGACGTGACCGAGGCTGACCGAGCGCAACCCGGCGCCGTACTCGATGTACTCGTTGCCGTCCACGTCCCAGACGTGACCGCCGTGACCGTGCGAGATGACCGGCGCCAGGCCCTCGGGGTACTGGTCCTCGCCCTTGGCGTAGGTGTGGGCGCCACCTGGGATCAGCGTGTGCAGCCTGGCGTTCGCCGCTACGGACAGCGGCAGCCCCCGCTCCCGAGCGGTCATCGCCGGAGCCTGCCGGTCGCGGCCAGCGTCGGAGCCCCGCCGTCGCGGGCGGAGGTGGTGGTCACCGGCAACGGCCACGGGATGGCCAGGTCCGGATCGTCGAACGCGATGGTGACGTCCTCGGTCGGGTCGTGCGGACGGTCGATCCGGTAGGAGACGTCGGCCGGGTCGGTGAGGGCCTGGAACCCGTGGGCGCAGCCGGCCGGCACGTAGACGGTGACCTGACTGTCGCCGCTCAGCTCGAAGAACTCGACGTTGCGGTACGTCGGCGAGTCGGGGCGCAGGTCGACGACGACGTCGAACACCTCGCCGTACGAGCAGCGGACCAGCTTCGACTCCCCCGCCCCGGACCGCAGGTGCATGCCGCGGATCACGCCCTTGACGGACCGCGAGATGCTGTCCTGCGCGAAGCCACACGGATCGATCCCGGCCGCCCGGACGATCTCGGTGTCGAAGGTGCGGGAGAAGAAGCCCCGCTCGTCGACGTGCGGCGTCGGTGTGAACAACAGCGCGCCGGCAATGGCCGGCACCTCGGTGACCTGCATCGGTATCCCCCGTACTAGTCAGATTGGCGAGACTTGCCGAAGAGCGTGGCGAGGAGATCGGCGTTCTGCTCCTCGAGCAACTTCGTGTTCAGGTCGTTCCGGGCGACGAGGTCGGCCGTCACCTGCTCACGGCTGAGCTCGAGATCGCGGAACTGCTCCCGCAGGCGCGCCTGGTCGAGCGAGCGGATCGGCTGGCAGTAGGCCCGTAATCCCACGCTCTCCATCAGCACGTCGTTCTTGGTCGCGTAGCTGATCGAGATGGTCGGTCTCCCGGCCCTGAGCGCCGAGATCACGTTGTGGTACCTCGATGCGACGACCACTTCGACCTTCGCCATCTGCTCGATCACCTCGGTCAGCGAGGCGGCGGCGACGGTGACGACCGAGCCGTCGGCGAGCTGCGGCCTGGTCCGCCGGACGGCCGACATCACCGCGGCGGCGACGGTCTCGTCCGACGGATCGCCGGTGAACAGCCGCACCCGGTAGCCCTCGTCGACCAGCCACGCGACGAAGGCGGTGATCTCGGTCAGGTAGCCGGACTGGATCTCGTCGGCATGCCCCCGATCCGCATACGTGCCGCGGTACGCCATCACCCCCACCCCCACTGTCCTGGGCTGCACCCGGACGTCATGCGGCGTCGGCAGCGCGAACGCCAGATCCGGGTAGACGGAGTCACGGCTGGTGTCGACACCCATGCGCTGCATGGCTTGCTTCGAGTGGTCGTCGCGATAGGACCGGTAGGTCGCCAGCCGTGCGGCGGTCTTCATCACCCACCGGGTGACCGGTTGGCCGGTGACCTCGGCCCCGACGCTGACCAGCGCGACCTTCCGGCCGCACAGCCGGCCCCAGACCAGCACGAGCAGCAACGCGTACGGGAAGCCCCACGGCCGGATCGACAACGTGGTCTCGAGGACCCCCATGCCGGGCACGATGACGGCGTCGTACCGGCGCACCCAACGGTAGGTCCGGATCGAGTCCACGACCTTGCCGACCATCTTGCGCAGAACGACTTTCAGCCGCGGTTCACCCTCGGCCGGCCGGTACCAGGTGAGGGAGAAGGACCGGAGGCCGAACCGTCGCTCGACCTCCTCCGGCACCGGGCACACGCACGCGAGCTCCGCCGCCGGCTGTGCGGTGCGCAAGAAGCGCAGCATCGCGTCGAGCGAACCCTCGTTGCCGAGGTTGCCCGATCCGAAGAGGCCGAACAGTGCGACCTTCGGTGCAGTCGTCACTTTGATGAAACCCTCCGCTGTCCCGCAATCGCCACATCCGGTGCGGCGGCCGGGCCGGCCGCCGTCGGCGCGGTGTCCTCGATCCGGCGGGTGGTCCCGGGCAGCACCCGGCTGACCATCCAGTGCGCCAGGTGCCGATAGCAACGACGACGCTCGGACGACGAGAGTGGCGCGCGCCGGATCGCGCTGACGAAACCCCAAATGTACTCGCCGACGAGCCGGACCATCGGGTTCCGGAGCCGGTTCGCGCGGCGCGGATCGAGGTTGGCGCAGCGGGCCCGCATACTCGGTTGGGCCCGTTCCGCGCGATCCGGATGATCCCGCCGGTAATAGAGGACCTCGGGCACCTGGTAGAAGCGTCCGTGCAGCGCGAGTTCGCTGACGATGGTCCGGTCGGCGTGGTGATAACTCTGCTGCAGCGGCGTCTTCCGCAGTACGTCGGACCGCATGACGCCATAGAAGTCGTCACCGCCGACGGTGAACAGCATGCTCTGGAAGCGGACCGGTGCTCGCGGGTCGTCGGTGGCGAGCGGGTAGTCGATCGGGAGGACGATCTTCCCCTCGCCGTCGATGATCGCCTGCCAGGAGTGGGCCAGGATCACGTCCGGCTTTGCGTCCAGCGCCTCGATGCACTTCTCCAGCAGGTCGCGGCCGTAGAGGTCGTCGTGCGAGGCCCACTTGAACAGCTCACCGCGGGACTCGTGGAAGACCGCGTTGTGGTTGGGCCCGGCGCCGAGGTTGATCGGCTGGCGGATGTAGCGGATCCGCTGGTCCCGCGCCTCGTACTCGCGGCAGATCTGCTCGGTGCGATCGGTCGAGGCGTTGTCGGAGATGATCAGCTCGAAGTCCTTGTAGGTCTGGTCGAGCAGCGCGTCCAGCGCCTCGGCCAGATAGTTCTCGCCGTTGTACACCGGAAGGCCGATACTCAGCCGGGGCGCCGCGTTCATGTACTCCTCATCTCTGTCATGTCCTGCCGTTCGTCCGTCTCCGCGGCCGGCCCCACAGTTTCATCCGGCCGCGGAGACGAGTCCTCTTCCTGTTGCAACCGCTCCCGGACCCCGGCGCGGAGGTGCCACCACCAGACGAACGCACCCACGAAGGTGGCGCAGGCAGCTCCCCAGGCCGAGCCGAGCGCACCGCCGTACGCACCGCCGGCAACGCCGAAGGTCAGGTACGCCGCCGACGCGTACAGCTGCGCCCGCAGACTCCGCTTGGCCACTCCCAGTGCGCGCAGGCCCGCGGCCGCGCCGGTGGAGAAGCTGGCGTTCATCACCGACAACGTTGCTGGGAGCAACAACAGCGACGCCGAGGCCCAGACCTCGCCGAGCAGCTGGCGCCCCCATTCGTCCGGCAGCCCGATGATGAGCGCCAGGCCCCAGATCAGTGCCGCGGCCGCCTGCGCTCCACCGAGCAGCAGGCAGAAGATCGGCAGTCCTCGTACCGACCGACGCAGGGCTCTGGCGGCTTCCGGCACAGCCACCAGACCGACACCGGAGAGCACGATGAAGAAGGGGCCGAGCAGGATCTCGCCGCCGCGGACCGTACCGACCGCGGCGACACCGGCGAAGGCCCCGAGGCCGTACATCCGGAGCTGGTACGCACCGCTGATGGTCAGGTTCTCAGCCAGATAGCGAAGGCTGAGGTCGCGATGGTGCGTCAGCCATTGGCGACTCCGGAACAATCGCGGCAGGATGCCCGCCTGCAGACCACTGACCAGGGCGGCGACAGCGGCTGCGGCTCCCCAGGCCAGCACGAAACGGGTGACGCTCGGGTCCCGCGACGCCAGGAACAACAGCGGGACCAGCACCACTGCCCAGGTGATGTCACTGAGGAAGGCCTTCCCGCCCTGCCCGGAGGAGAAGAAGGCGAACCGCCAGCTGTCCTGGAGCGTCAGCGCCGGCAGCACGAAACCCAGTGCGATGAAGGCCGCACCGGGTCTGCCGCCGAGGGCCATACCCACGGCGACGCAGATCGTCCCGGTTGCCAGGCCAACGGCGATCGCCATCCCGGACGAACTCGCCACCGCGGTCCGCCACAGTGGCCGGGCCACTCCGCTGAACCGCACGGCCAGCGGGTCGGTGGCGAGGCCGCGCGAGATGTTCACCACCACGCCGTACGTCACCCAGGCGAGGCTGAAGGCGCCGAACTCCACGGCGCCCAGCGATCTTGCGACGACGATGCCGACTATGAAGCTGACCATGCTGGTCACGGCCTGGTCGGCGAGTCCCCAGGTGAGCCGGCGCAGGACCCCTCTCACGGTCAGCCCACGACTTCGTGCGGTTCGGGCAGCGGGACCAGGTAGGTGGCACCCCAGCCGCCGCCGTTCGCTTCGAGCTGCGAGATCACTTCGTCGGCGATGTCCCAGGTGAGCACCAGGACGACGTCCGGACGGACTGCCCGCAGGTCGTCGATCGAACGGATCGGCACCCCGCAGCCCGGTATCCGGCGCCCGTGTTTGCCCGGCGCGGCATCGACCGTGAACGCGAGCAGGTCGGTGCCGACCTTGCTGAGGTCCAGCAGGACCGGTGCCTTCGAAGGCGCGCCGTAGCCGAGGACGGTACGACCGGCAGCCTTGTGCCGGGCGAGTTCGTCATGCAGAGCACCGGCCGCGTGCCAGGCGGCTTCCTGCAGAGTGGACAGTTGGAACTCGTCGGAGATCCCGGCTGCGGTCTCGTCCTGGAGCGTCTCGCTCACCGACTCGTCAGGCCGCGCCTCGTCCTCGTGCCTGAGCATCACCTGCAGGCTTCCGCCGAACATGTCCACCCGCCGGACCGACTCGACCGCCAGACCGTGCAGCGCGCCCAGGCGCATCACCGCGCCGAGCGACAGGTACGACCAGTGCCCGTGCCGGATGGTGTCGAACTGGTTGCCGATGAACAGCGGCAGCAAGTGGTGGAACTCGAGGATCAGCAGACCGCCGGGCGCCAACCGCTCCGCCCGGAGCTTCATCATCTCGCCGACGGCGGGTTCGTGGGCGATGCCGTGTACGTCCACGACCAGGTCGGCGCGTTCCGACTCGGTCGCGATCCGGCAGCCGGCGGCCTGGAGGTGGTCGAGCCACGATCCACCGTGGTGACTGGCGAACTCGAACACGAGCCCACCGGTCAGCTCGGGGTAGTCGACCAGCAGTTCCTTCACCGACGCCTCAGCGTGCGCCAGGCTGGTCGCCGACTCGACTGCCAGCGGCGGTTCGGGGAGCTGCGGCTCGACCGGGCCGAGCTGGACCAGCTTGCAGCCTCGGCAGAGCCAGAGCTCGAGCGGCCAGCGCGGGTCGGTCCCCGGTGTATCGACCGGCGGGAAATGGTCCGCACACGGCTGGGCGCCGAGATCGACCACGGGCACGACATCGTCGCCGGCACATCCACGACAGCTGAAGCTCGCCACTTCTCCTCCTCCGGTTACCACGTCAGGGTTGCCTTCGCCGTGCTGAACGCCTCGGCATACTGGGCGCGGCATTCCATCCCGCGCAGCCGGGCCAGGCCGGCGAAGACCTCCTCGTCGAACCAGTCGTGCTCGACCTGGGACGGGAAGGCCTTGTGCAGGCGCGCGACCTTCTCGCGCAGCTGCTCCTCGGTCAGGGCGACGTACAGCCACGGCCGGCTGAAATCGCCGTCCCACTTGGGGATCTCGTAGTTCAGCACCAGGTGGTCGCGCCACACCGTGGTCGCCAGTTCGGCGACCGTGCGGTGGTCCTGGTGCGCGTCGGTCCGGCTCGGCGCCAGCACGAGATCGGGCCGGCTCCCCCGGGCCGTCGTCTCGAGCAGTTCCTTGACGTCCTCCCAGTACGTCGGGAGGCGGCCGTCCGGCAGCTCGGCCGACGTCACCGTCACCTCGCACCCCGGGAGGAACAGCTCCGCGCTGCGACGGGCCTCCTCCAGGCGGACCGGAGTACCGGTCGCGATCACGAACTCGGCGGTCAGGCCCGGCACGGTCTCGGCGAGCTGGAGCAAGGTGCCCCCGCAACCGATCTCGATGTCGTCCGGGTGGGCGCCGAGCGCGACCAGGTGGCTCTGCCGGCCGCGAAGGCCGAGCTGGAACGGCAGCATCAGATCGCCACCGCCACGCTGCTCGCAACCTGGCCGTTCGAGTGGCCGTTGTGGTGGCCGGGCCTACCGTCCGCCTCGTGGGCCCACAAGGCCCAGGGCTTGGTGCCGGAGCGGTACATCTCCTCGAGCGCGCTGCGCTCCTTGAGCGTGTCCATCGGCGCCCAGAAGCCATGGTGCGGGATCGCCTGCAGCCTGCTCATCGCGGCGAGCCGCGGGAACGCGTCCCCGACCAGGTCCTCGCCCTCGTGCAGCACGTCGAAGATCTCCTTCTTCAGCACGAAGTAGCCGCCGTTGATCCACAGCGCCAGCTCGTGGGCCGAGCGCAGGCCGCTGATCCGGGCGTCGGTGCCGAACTCGACCACGTGGAAGGACGCCTGGGGCGGGACCGCGAGCAGGCTGGCGGTGACGTCGCTGGTGAGCACCTGGTCGACGATCTTGTCCATCGGGGCGTCGGTCAGCACGTCGCCGTAGTTGGCCAGGAAGACGTCGTCGTCCTCGAGGTACGGACGGACCCGGCGCAGCCGCTCACCGATGGAGGTGTCGATGCCGGTGTCGACGAAGGTGATCTTCCACTCGCTGATGTCGGAGTCGAGCAGCTCGATCTGCTGCCCGCCCTTGGTCATCACGAAGTCGTTCGAGTGGGTCTCCTCGTACCGCAGGAAGTACTCCTTGACCGCGGCTCCGCCCCACCCCAGACAGAGGATGAACTCGGTGTGGCCGAAGTGCGCGTAGTACCGCATCACGTGCCACAGGACCGGCCGGTCGCCGATCGTCATCATCGGCTTCGGTGCGGAGTCGACGCCGCTGCGCATCCGCAGCCCTAGCCCCCCGCAGAAGATAACGACCTTCATGGAACCCCTCCCTGGTCGTTCGCCGGTGCTACCCGGCTGGTCAGATCCCCACAACGATTCAAATGACTTCGAGGCGCGGGATCGGGACGACGAACCGGGCGCCCCAGTCCCGTGCATAGCCGAGCTGGTGCACGATCTCCTCCCGCAGGTTCCACGGCAGGATCAAGATGTAGTCGGGGCGCACCTCGGCGAGGCGCTCCGGCGAGTAGATCGGGATGTGCGTCCCGGGCAGGAACATGCCGTGCTTGTGCGGGCTGCGGTCGACCGTGAACGGCAGCAGGTCCTCCCGGATGCCGCAGTGGTTCAGCAGCGTGTTGCCCTTGCCGGGTGCGCCGTAGCCGGCGACCGACTTGCCCGCGCGGGCCGCGCCGAGCAGGAACTCGACCAGGTCGGCCTTGATCGCGAAGACGTCCCTGGCGAAGCCTTCGTGGCCCTCGGCCGAGTGCAGCCCGGCGTCTTCCTCGTCCTTCAGCACCTTGAGCACGAGCTCGGTCGGCTCTCCCGCCGTCTCGATCGGCGTCGAGAAGACGCGCAGCGAGCCGCCGTGGCTGGCCAGTTCCTGGACGTCGACCACCTTCAGGCCGGCCTTCTCGAGCGCGAGCGCGGCGGTCTTGAGGGTCAGGTACTGGTAGTGCTCGTGGTAGATCGTGTCGTACTGACGGCGCTCGATCAGCCGGAGCAGGTGCGGGAACTCCAGCGACACCAGGCCGTCGTCCTTCACCAGTGCCCGCAGGCCCTTGGCGAAGTCGACGATGTCCGGCACGTGCGCGAACACGTTGTTGCCGACGACAAGGTCTGCCTGGCCGTACCGGGACGCCGCGTCCTTGCCGGTGTCCTCGCCGAGGAAGTAGCTCTCGGTCCGGATGCCCTTCTCATTGGCAATCTCCGCGATGTTCCCGGCCGGCTCGATCCCGAGCACCGGGATGCCGAGCGCCACCGCGTGCTGCAGCAGGTAGCCGTCGTTGCTGGCCGCCTCGACGATCAGGCTGTCGGCGCCGAGCTCCAACCGCTCCTGCATGTCCACCACGAACCGGCGGGCGTGCTCCACCCAGCTGGTCGAGTACGACGAGAAGTACAGGTAGTCGCTGAACACATCATCGGCCGCGACGTACGCCGGCAGCTGGACCAGCAGGCAGTTGTCGCAGATCCGGACGTGCAGCGGGTAGAACGTCTCGCCGCTGTCGAGCTGGTCGGCGCGCAGGTAGCTCTCGCACGGCGGCGACATGCCCAGGTCGACGAAGGTCCGCGTCAGAGGCTCGCCGCAGAGGCGACAGCCGAGAGATTCCCCCATCAGTGCATCTCCTCGAAAACAGGCGACCCGGGGCCCGGGAACTGCTCGTCGGTCTGCCGGCGGAGCTGGTCGTCGACCAGTCCCAGCGCCAGCAGTTGGTTGATCCTGCGCAGCCGGACGAACTGCGCGGAGTTGAAGTCGTCGAGCGTCAGACCGTGGCGCTGGTACGCCGCCGCCAGTTCCTCGACGCCGGCGCGAACCGTCCACTGCAGCTGGAGGTCGGGGAAGGTGTCGTTGAGCTTGGAGAAGTCGACCTTGTAGTTGCGCAGATCCGGCCCCGCGCCGTCGGCGAACGAGACCTTCGAGCCGGGGATCGTCTCGCCGACCATCTCGGCGATGTCGCGCACCTGGACCACGTCCTCCGACCGGCCGACGTTGAACGCCTCGTCGTGGATCACTTCGCGTGGTGCCTCGAGCACGGTCAGGAACGCCCGGCTGATGTCCTCGATGTGGACCAGCGGGCGCCACGGCGACCCGTCGCTCTCCATCCGGATCTCGCCGGTGGTCAGCGCGATCGCAGTCAGGTTGTTCACCACGATGTCGAGCCGCAGCCGGGTGGAAGCGCCGTACGCGGTCGCGTTCCGCAGGTAGGTCGGGCTGAAGTTGTCGTCCGCCAGCTTCGAGAGTTCCTTCTCCGCCAGGGCTTTCGTCTCGCCGTACGGCGTGACGGGGAACATGTCGGCATCCTCACCGACCGCCTCGGACCCGGCGGCGCCGTACAGGCTGCAGGAGGAGGCGAACAGGAACCGTCCGACACCGGCGTCCTTGGCCGCCTGGGCGACCCGGAGCGTGCCGTCGAGGTTCACCGAGTACGTCGTCGCGCTGTTGAGGTGGCCGAGGGGATCGTTCGACAGGGCGGCCAGGCAGACGACGGCGTCGTAGCCGGCCAGCTCCTCGGGGCCGACGTCCCGCATGTCCCGCGGCACCCGCCCACCGAGCGGCTCCGGCCCACCGAGCAGGTCACACCCCTCGTACAGCCCCACATCCAGACCGTCGACCTCATGCCCGGCGCCGCGCAGGAACGGAACCAGCACCGCGCCGATGTACCCGCGGTCCCCAGTGACCAGAACTCTCATCCGCCAACTCCCCCTACCTCGGCCCTGTCGTTTCGCTACAACAGATCACCGAGCCCGCGGTCTGATACATACGACCTGAATTCGACCCCGACCTGCTCCGCCGCGGCCCGATTGGACTGACGGACGGCAGGTCATACAGCGCTTCCATGGTCACTCCGGGCGCTTTGCCGGTCACTGAGGAGTTGGCGGCACCCAGGATGGTTTCCGCTTCGCACCGCCGATGTATCAGAGCAGGGGCGGGTCGCTCTGTAGAGCAAGACAGCAACAAGGGGGAATCACGCAGGTCCGCGACGCGGAGGTGTTCGGCGCAGACATCTGTGGGGAGTCTGTGGGCGAAGATCGTCGGGCGTTGTTCGAGCGGCTCGCCGGGGTCGTCGGCTCGGACGTGTATCAGAGCGGTTTCGTCGCCGCTCTATAAAGACGCTGTCGGGGGACTGCCGGTTCTACGCTTGATGACTTTGTGGGGGGCGCGATGAAGGTCGCCGTATTCGGGCTGGGGTACGTGGGGTCGGTGACCGCTGCCTGCCTTGCCGCCAACGGTCACGACGTCTGGGGGGTCGATGTCGACACCGCCAAGGTCGATCCGATCACCCAGGGACGCAGCCCGGTGGTCGAACCAGGACTGGACGAACTAGTGGCCGCCGGGGTCGCGGCGGGCAGGATGCACGCGACGACGGATCCACGGCTGGCGCTGGAAGGGGCGGACGTCTCCCTGATCTGCGTCGGGACGCCCTCGACTCCCAGTGGCAGTACCGACCTCACCTACATCCGCAGGGCTGTCGAGGACATCGCGATCGCGTCCAGGACGGTCGCACCGCCGGCCTCCGGCTTCCACAGCATCGTCATCCGCAGCACGGTGCCGCCGGGCACCGTCGACGAGGTGGTCGCGGCGGTTCTGGCCGAGCACGCGGGCGGCGACGGCTTCACCTTCGGTACGGCGATGTGCCCGGAGTTCCTCCGCGAGGGCTCGGGCCTCGCGGACTTCTTCACCCCGCCGTTCGTCGTGGTCGGCACCGCCGAGCCTCGCGTCGGCGGTGCGCTGACCGAGCTCTTCGGCTTCCTGCCCACCGAGGTCCAAGTGGTCGACGTACGAACCGCGGAGGCGCTCAAGTACGCCTGCAACGCGTTCCACGCGACCAAGGTCTCGTTCGCCAACGAGATGGGCCGGATCTTCCGGTGCTACGGCGTGGACTCGCGCGAGGTGATGCGGCTGTTCGTCCAGGACACCAGCCTGAACATCTCCCCCACCTACCTGCGGCCGGGCTTCGCCTTCGGCGGCTCGTGCCTGCCCAAGGACCTGCGCTCGGTCCTGCACCTGGCCCGGGTCAACGACACGGACCTCCCGCTGCTGGCCGGAACCCTGGCCACCAACGACCTGATCATCCGCGACATCGTCGACCGGGTGTTGGCCGGTCCGGGTCGTGAGGTCGCCCTGCTCGGGCTGAGCTTCAAGACCGCCACGGACGATCTGCGCGAGAGCCCGAGCGTCGAGCTCGCCGAGCGGCTGATCGGCAAGGGCTACAACCTGCGGATCTACGACTCGATCGTCAATCCGAGCCGGCTGATCGGCGCCAACAAGCGACACGTCCAGTCCAAGTTGCCGCATCTGGAACGGGTCCTCACCGACGACCCGGTCGAGGCACTCCGCGGCGCCGACCTGGCCCTGGTCTCCACCACGGACACCGAGGTCGTCGACGCGCTGCTCGGCTGCCCGCCGGCCCGGACCATCGACCTGAGCGGCCGGCTCGGCGCGGCTGTCGAGGCCCTGCCCGGATACGAAGGAGCAGGCTGGTGACCGCTCCCCGCGTGCTGATCATCGTGCAGAACCTCTGGGTTCCGTTCGACCGACGGGTCTGGCTCGAGTGCCAGGCGCTCGTCGGGTCCGGGTACGACGTGACCGTGGTCTGTCCCAAGGGGCCGGGCGACCCGGCGTACCAGGAGATCGACGGCGTCAAGGTCCACAAGTACCGCGGCTACTCGCCGGGCGGCAGCAAGCTCGGGTACATCGGCGAGTATGTGTACTCGTTCCTGATGACGCTCCGGCTCGTACTGCGGGCTCGCAAGCAAGGCAAGTTCCAGGTCATGCAGGCCTGCAATCCGCCGGACATCTTCTGGCCGATCGCGATGCTGCTGCGCCGGATCGACGGGACCCGCTTCGTCTTCGACCACCACGACCTGTGCCCGGAGCTCTACCAGTCCCGCTTCCCGGACGCCGCGGGCCTTCCGTACAAGGGACTGCGGTTCCTCGAGCGCACCACGCACCGCCGCGCGGACCACGTCATCTCGACCAACGACTCGTACCGCAAGATCGCCATCACCCGCAGTGGGAAGGCGACCGACGACGTCACCGTCGTACGGACCGGGCCTGATCCGGACCGGCTGCGGCGCGGCGCGGTCGACGAGTCCTGCCGGCGGGGTCACCGCCACCTGGTCGCCTACATCGGCGTGATGGGCCCGCAGGACGGCGTCGACATCGTGGTCCGGGCGGCCGACGTGGTGATCAACAAGCTCGGCCGCAAGGACATCGCGTTCACCCTGATGGGCAGCGGCGACAGCTTCGACGAGGTGGTGGCGCTGCGCGACGAGCTCGGGCTGGCCGACCACGTCGAGTTCACCGGGCGGGTGCCGGACGAGACGGTCCAGCGGGTGATGTCGACCGCCGACCTGGGCCTGTCACCGGACCCGAAGAATCCGCTCAACGACGTCTCCACGATGAACAAGACGATGGAGTACATGGCCTTCGAACTGCCGGTGGTCGCCTTCGACCTGACCGAGACCAGGGTCTCGGCCGGCGACGCGGCCCTGTACGTCGAGCCGAATGACGTGGAGTTGTACGGGCAGGCGATCGTCGACCTGCTCGACGACGAGGTTCGCCGCGCCCGGATGGGCCGGCTCGGGCGCGAACTGGTCGAGACAGAGCTTGCGTGGAAGCACCAGCAGAAGGCGTACGTGGGTGTCTACGACCGGCTGACCGGGAGGCTCTCCGTGGTGAGCGACCCGGTCAGCAACGTGGTCCGGACAGCGGGCTCCTGACGTGTGCGGAATCGCCGGCTGCTACCAGCAGCACGACGGCCTCGCCCTGACCGAGACGATGAGCGAGCGGATCGCTCATCGCGGCCCGGACGCGACCGGCATCCACCGGGTCGAGGACGGCCGGATCAATGCCTACCTCGCGCATCGCCGGCTCTCGATCATCGATCTGTCCCTGGCGGCCGACCAGCCGCTGACCAAGCAGGGCCTGACGATCAGCTACAACGGCGAGCTCTACAACTACAAGGAACTGCGGGCGGAGCTGGCCCAGTCCGGATCCACTTTCCGGACCAGCTCCGACACCGAGGTCGTCCTGGAAGCCTGGCGCCGCTGGGGTCCCGCGGCGCTGTCGCGGTTCCGCGGCATGTTCGCGTTCGCGATGCTGGACGAGCAGAGCGGCAGCCTGTTCCTGGCCCGCGACCCGATGGGCATCAAGCCGCTCTACTTCCTGCGCCGCCAAGGCGGCGTGATCTTCGCGTCTGAGCTGAAGGCACTGGTCTCCGCGGTCGGCCCAGAGCTCCGGACTGATCCCGGCGCCCTGATCGCCTCGATGCTCTATTACTGGCTGCCTGAGCAGAACTGCGCGATCGAGGGCGTGGAGAAACTCCCGCCAGGTTCGTGGGCCGAGTTCCGGCCGGACGGCACCAGCCGTCACGAGACGTACTGGCGGGTGGCCGACGTCGCGGCCGAGGCGGCCGCCGGCCCTCCGGCGGATCTGCGTCAGGTGATCGAGGAATCAGTCGCCGCGCACCTGGTCGCCGACGTACCGGTCTCGACGTTCCTCAGTGGCGGCCTCGACTCCAGCCTGGTCACCGTGCTGGCCAAGCGCAGCGATCCCGGGATCGACGCCTACACGATCACCTTCCGGGCCGAGGACCAGCGCCTCGAGGCGATGCCCGACGACGCGATCTACGCCCGCAAGGTGGCAGCCCAGTTCGGGGTCGACCTGCACGAGATCGAGATCGCGCCCGACGTGGTCGTACTGCTCCCCCGCATCGTCGACATCCTGGACCAACCGATCGGCGACCCGGCCGCGATCAACACACTGCTGATGTGCGACACGGCCCGGGACGCCGGCGTGAAGGTGCTGCTGTCCGGGATGGGCGCCGACGAGCTCTTCGGCGGCTACCGCAAGCACCTCGCCTGCGTGATGGGGGCGCGCTACCAGCAACTGCCGGGCGTCCTGCGCAACGGCTTGGTCGGTCCCGCGGTCCGGCGGCTGCCCGTCACGGCGAACGGCCGGGGCCTGCGCTACGCCCGCTGGGCCAAGCGCTTCCTCACCTTCGCGGACCTGCCCGAGGAGGCCGCGTTCCGGCGCAGCTACACCATGTACGACGCCGACGACCTGACCGGGCTCCTCAGCCCCGACCTCGAGCCGTACGTCGGGAAGCTGCTCGCCGAGCACAGCGACATCTACCACGACACCTCGCTCGACGACCACGTGAACCGGATGTGTCTGGCCGACTCACGGATGTTCCTGCCCGGCCTGAATCTCGCCTACACCGATCGCTCGAGCATGGCGGCGTCCACCGAGGTCCGGACCCCGTTCGTGGATCCCGAGGTGGTCCGCGCGGCGTTCTCGATCCCGGGTAAGGACAAGATCCACGGACGCCAGGGCAAGCTCGCGCTGAAGCGTGCCGCCGAGGCCTGGTTGCCGAAGGAGATCATCTACCGGCCGAAGGCGTCCTTCAGCGCACCGCTGCGCGCCTGGGTCCGCAACGACCTGCGCGAACTGGTGGACGACGTGCTGCTGCGCGGTGAGCTGGTCGGCAGCGGCTTCCTCCAGCAGGCCGCGGTGCAACGTCTCGTCGACGACGAGCGGGCCGGCCGCGAGGACAACTCCAAGCAGATCTGGCAGCTGCTCACGCTGGAGACCTGGACCCGCCACATGAAGAACCTCGGCGTGAGTACGTGACCCTTCTACCTGAGCGAGAGACGACGATGAAGCAGGTAGCGCAGAACTACAAGTCCGGTGAGCTGGCGGTCCTCGACGTACCGCCGCCGACCTGCGCGCCCGGCGGCGTACTGGTCCGGTCGCTGTACTCCCTGATCTCCACCGGCACCGAGCTGATGAAGGTCGGCGAGGCGCGGTTGTCGATGCTCGGCAAGGCGCGCGCCCGGCCGGACCAGGTGAAGAAGGTGCTGGACTCGGTCGCCCAGCAGGGCGCGGTCAACACCTACAAGAAGGTGATGAACAAGCTCGACTCCTACACCCCGCTGGGCTACTCGCTGTGCGGTGTGGTCGTCGAGGTCGGCCGCGGAGCCGAGGAGTTCAGTGTCGGCCAACTGGTGGCTGCCGCGGGCAACGAGTTCGCGCTGCACGCGGAGTACAACTGGATCCCTACCAACCTGTGCGTTCCGGTCCCCGATGGTGTCCCGCCGGAGCAGGCCGCCTTCTCGACTGTCGGCGCGATCGCCATGCACGGCGTACGGCAGTCGGAGGTGCAGCTCGGCGACACCGCGGTGGTGATCGGGCTCGGCCTGGTCGGACAGCTCGTGGTCCGGCTGCTGATCGCGGCCGGGGTCCGGGTGTTCGGCATCGACACGGTCGAGGACCGGTGCCGGATGGCGGAGAAGGCCGGCGCGCTGCACTGCTCGTCAGCGGACGAGGACGGAATCGCAGTACTGGAGCGGTCCCTGCTCGAGGCGAGCAACGGCCTCGGCGCCGACCACATCCTGCTCGCTGCCGGCGGCTCGTCGAACGGACCGGTCGAGGTGGCCGCGCGGCTCGCCCGCGATCGCGCCCGGGTCGTCGACATCGGCAAGACCAGCCTCGACCTGCCGTGGAACGCCTACTACGAGAAGGAACTGGACGTCCGCTTCTCCCGGTCCTACGGCCCCGGCCGGTACGACGACCGGTACGAGCTCGAGGGGATCGACTACCCGGCTGGCTACGTCCGCTGGACCGAGCGCCGCAACCTGGAGTGCTTCATCGATCTGATCGCCCGCGAGCAGATCGACGTGTCCTCGCTGGTGGCGCGGATCTTCCCGATCGCGGACGCGACCGCGGTCTACCAGCAGCTGAGTACGGGCGCGCTGCCCGGCGTCGGCTTCCTCTTCGAGTACCCGGACTCCACGCCGCTCCCGACGCAGGAGCCGACCCTCCAGCCGGCACCGGCCAGGAGGACAGTCACCGGTACGGGCGCCAAGGTGCGACTCGGATTCGTCGGCGCGGGCAACTACGCGTCGTCGATGCTGCTGCCGCACCTGGCCAAGAACGACGACGCGGTCCTGACGCACGTCGCCACGAACAAGTCGTTGTCGGCGGCGAACGCGCAACGCCGGTTCGGCTTCGCGAACATCTCCACGGACGCCGACGCAGTACTGGACGACGAGTCGGTCGACGCGGTGTTCGTGGTCACCCGGCACAGCAGCCACGCCGACCTGACGTGTCGTGCGCTCGAACGCGGGAAGGCCGTGTTCGTCGAGAAGCCGCTGGCGCTGACCACCGAGGAAGTGGACCGGATCGCCGCCGTCGTCGATGCCACCGGCAACGACCGCTTGATGGTCGGCTTCAACCGCCGCTTCGCCCCGCTACTCACCGAGCTCCGGTCGCGGTTCGGCCACCCTGGTGGCGGCTCGACCGTGCGCTACCTGGTGAACGCCGGCCGTCTCGACTCCAGCAGCTGGTATCTCGACCAGGACCGGGAAGGTACCCGGTTCGCGGGCGAGGGCGGCCATTTCATCGACACGTTGTCGTGGTGGCTGGAGAGCCTGCCTACCGAAGTCTTCGCCGTACCGGGGCCGGACGCCGGCGACGTGAGCGTGACGCTGCGGTTCGAGAACGGTTCGACCGGCACGATCAGCTACGTCAGCGGCGGCAACTCGCGGTTCCCGAAGGAGACGATCGATGTCACCGGCGGCGGCCGGAACGCACGGTTCGACAACTTCCAGAAGGCGTCGCTCTGGACCGGTCGACGCCCGGCGACCCGCAAGGCACGTGGAGGCACGGACAAGGGTCAGCGGGTGGAGCTGGAGAGCTTCGTGACGGCGCTCCGGTCGGGTGCGGCGATGCCCATCCCGCTCGAGTCGCTGCTCGCCACGACCCGCGCCACCATCGCTGTGGATCGGAGCCTGGCCAGCGGTCGCCCGGAGAAAGTGTGAGCCGCCAGTCGGTCGGCTGGTACGTCCGTCGCCTGCGGCGGATGTCCCCCACCGAACTGGTGTGGCGGACGCGCGACCATGTTCGCCGAACGACCTGGGCCTACCAGCAGGTCCGGCCGGGCCAGGATTTCAAAGGTCCTGTGCCCGGACGGCCCGAGCGGTCCTTCGCCGCGACGCTGCCGCCCGCGACAGCTGCCGCAGTACCGGAGGAGGCCGGGAAGGCGGTGATCGCCACCGCTGACGCGATCCTGGCCGGGCGGCTGGAGGTGCTCGGCATCGCCCGGACCGACCTGGGCTCGCCGGACTGGTTTCGCGACCCGATCACGGGTCGCCGGTCCGACCCGGCGCAGTACGCGTTCCGGCTGAACCATCGCTCCGAGGACCTGGTCGGGAACGTGAAGCAGGTCTGGGAGTTGTCCCGGCACCACCACCTGACCCAGCTGGCCGCGGCCTGGTACCTGACCCATGACGACAGCTACGCCGAACGGGTCGCCGAGCAACTTCGCGACTGGTGGGCCGAGAACCCGTTCCTGTCGGGGATCCACTGGACCAGTGGGATCGAGGTCGGGACCCGGCTGATCAGCTGGACGTGGATCAGGCGGCTCCTGAATGACTGGCCCGAGGTGACCGACCTGTTCGAGCACAACGAGCTCGCGGTCCGGCAGCTCCACTGGCACCAGCGCTATCTGGCCGCGTTCCGCAGCCGCGGCTCGTCGGCGAACAACCATGTGATCGCCGAGGCCGCCGGGCAACTCGTTGCCGCCTGCGCCTTTCCGTGGTTCGAGGAGAGTGCGCGCTGGCGGCGGGACGCGGCAGCTCTGCTGGAACAGGAACTGGACGCCAACACGTTCCCGTCCGGGGTCAACCGCGAACTCGCGACCGACTATCACCGCTTCGTCTCCGAACTAGGCCTGTACGCCGCTGTCGAGGCCGATGCAGCCGGTCATCCGCTGTCACCGCAGACCTGGTCATTGCTGACCCGGACGGTCGATGTGGCCGCGGCGATCGTCGACGAGACCCTGTGTCCGCCCCGTCAGGGAGACGACGACGAGGGCCAGGTCCTGGTGCTCGATCCGCCCGATCTGACCAACTGGTCGGCCTTCCTCTCTCTCGGTGCCGCTCTCGTCGGCAGCGCCGACTGGTGGCCGCGAACGCCGGCCACCGCGGCCGCAGTACTGGCTGGATCCCTGCTGCGTGGACGAGTTGGGCCCGATCGCCCGCGCGAACGGCCGGAGTACTTCGCCGACGCGGGCCTCGCGATCCTGCACAGCCGCGACGCGTGCCCCGAGATCTGGTGCCGTGGAGACACGGGGCCGCACGGGTTCCTGTCCATCGCCGCGCACGCTCACGCCGACGCGCTCTCGCTCGAGGTCCGGGTCGGCGGGGTGGACATCCTGGCCGATCCGGGCACGTACAGCTATCACGGCGAGGCATCGTGGCGGAACTACTTCCGCTCGACCATCGGCCACAACACCCTCGAGGTCGCGGGCGCCGAGCAGTCCGTGCAGGGCGGCCCGTTCCTGTGGTTGCGCGGGGCAACCGGGCTGGCGCAGGGGTTCTCGGCCGATGACGAGGCGTCGACCTGGAGTGCCGAGCATGACGGCTACCAGGTGCTCGATCCGCCGGTCGCGCACCGCAGGACCGTCGTACTGGAGCATCACACCGGGGTGTTGCGGGTCGAGGATCAGGTCGATGAAGGCGCGGCCGTCCGCCTGGCCTGGCATCTCGGACCAGAGGTGACCGTCGAGCTGGACGGTCACGTCGGCCGGCTCGTTTGGCCATCCGGAACGGCCGTCGTGGAGTTGCCGCCGGAACTGGTCTGGAGCAAGCACCACGGGGAAACCGAGCCGATCCTCGGCTGGTACTCGCCCCGGTTCGGACATCGCGTGCCGATTACGACACTGGTCGGGGCCGGACGTCTCGTTCCGGGCTCCGCGGTGGTCAGCAGGTTCCGATTCCGCGACTGACCGGGCTCCCGCTGTATCACCCTCCACTCATCGCCCTCTATTACAGGAACGAACCGACGACGTTCTACTGGAGGGGCCTGTGAGCACGCAGGAGCTGGACGTCAAGAAGTCTTGGCGAGCGATCCGGCGACACCGCCGCGTAGTCGCCGCGGTGGCGGCACTGGGGCTGCTGGGCGGAATCGCGTACGCCCTGGTGGAGCCTCCGCTGCACACCGCCACGTCCATGGTGGTGCTGCCACCGCCGCCCGCGAGCGACGCGGCGAAGGAGGCCGGCACGCAGACAATCGAGACGCAGGTCTTCATCGCCGAAAGCGAGCCGGTACTCAGGAGCGCCGGCCAGAACCTGACCCCGCCGCTGGCCACCGACGTGGTCCGCGACCGGGTGAAGGTCACCGGGGTCACGCAGGATGTCATCAAGATCGACGCACGGGGAACCTCGGCACAGCAGGCGATGCGGTTGGCCAACGCCGTTGCCGAGATCTATCTGGTCTTCGTCACCACGGACCAGAAGCTCCCGGGCGACCTGGGGAAGAAGACGGGGGCGCGGGTGCTGCAGGAAGCGACGACCGCACGAGGCGGCAACATGGTTGTCCATCTAGGGATCTTCGGCCTGCTGGGCGCGCTGCTGGGCGCTGTGGCCGGCGCGATCGGCGTGCTGGCCGCGGCCCGCGGCGATCGGCGGCTGAGGCTGCGGGACGAGATCGCGGACGCGGTCGGTCTGCCCGTGCTCGCGTCCGTCTCGTCGTACCAGGCCAAAGATGTCTCGGACTGGGCCAACCTGCTCGAACACTACGCACCGACAGCCGTCGACGCCTGGAGCCTGCGCAAGACGCTGCACCACCTCGGCCTGGACGTGAAGGGCGGTCCGCCGGTCTCGCTGTGCGTCATCTCTTTCGCCGGGGACGACAAGGCACGACCGCTGGGCCCTCAGCTCGCCGCGTTCGCGACCTCGATCGGCATCTCCACCGCGATCGTGGTCGACGGCCACCTGGAACCGCCCGGCAAGGTTGCCCTCAGCATCCATCTCCTGGTGGCCGATCGGGACGCGCCGCACCTGACCGGTGCCGAGCGCACCACCAGCACGATCGTCGCCCTGTCGGCCGGAACCGTGACCGCCGAGGAGCTGGCCCGGCTCGCCGTCGCGGCCGCCGCGGAGGACCGCGACATCGACGGCCTGGTCGTCACCGACCCGGATCCGTCCGACAGCACGATCGGCCGCGTCTCGCAGTCCATGCGCCGCTCTGGCTCGCGGCTGCCGACCATCCTCACTGGTACAGCGAGGAGGACGACCAGATGAGCAACCAGCCGTACTCCGATCCGGTGCGCACCGACCCGACCTGGGACGATGACGACGACCTGTTCGCCGATGAGCGGTCGGCGTCCTTCCCGCCGGACAGCCTGGTCACCTTTCGCTTCCTTCGTGATGCCCTCCGGCGGCATCTGCGCATCTGGCTCATCCTCGCGTTCGCCGGCCTGACCCTGGGAATGGCGATGCCCGCCTTACTGCCGCCGCCCAGCGTCTCGTCGGCCCGGTTGCTGCTGACCCACCGCGACGGCGACGACCCGGCGCGGGCGATGGCCACGGATGTGAGCCTGGTGACCACGCACACCGTGGCGCAGCGGGTGATCGACCGGCTCAAGCTGCCCGAGACGCCGGACGACCTGCTCAAGCAGTACTCAGTGACCGCGCTGACCGACCGGGTGCTGGAGATCAAGGTGGGTGCTGAGACCAGCCAGCAGGCCACCGGCTTGGCCACGGTGCTGGCGCAGACCTACCTGACCTTCCGCAAGGAGCAGGTCGCGCAGCAGGAGGTCCCACTGCGTCGAGACCTCACCGTGGCCCAGAAGGCGGTTACCGAGGCGGAGGCGGCGGTCAAGGCTGCCGGTGACGATCCACTCGATCTGAAGAGGCCCACCAGTCCAGAGGCCAGGAGGCTCGGCATAGCCCAGGACAGGCAGCAGTACATCCAGCAGCAGATCATCGATCAGGAGGTCGCGGCCTCCCGGATGAACAGCAGCCGGATGCTCGACGAGGCCTCGCCGGCGCCGACCTCCGCGAAGAGGACGCTGGCGATCAGCGCCGGCTCGGGGTTGCTCGCGGGGCTCTTCATCGGAATCGGTTTCGTCGTCGTGCGGGCGCTGCTTTCCGACCGGTTGTGGAAACGCCAGGACATCGCCCAGTCGCTGGCGGCCCGGGTCCGGCTCAGCACTGGCCGGCCGCCGCGCTGGCGCTGGTTGCCGTACCCGAACTACCTGCACAAGTCCCAGCGGCAGCACCCCGAGGTCCGGCTGATGGTGCAGCACCTCGACCAGCGCATCAACTGGGCGACGGCGCCGACTCCGGCCCTGGCCGTCGTCAGCGTCGACGACGTGCGGGCTTGTGCCCTCGCCGTGGCCTCACTGGCCGTCTCGGCGGCAGAGGAAGGCAAGCATGTCCTGGTGGCCGACCTCACCGGGAACGGGCTGCTGGCGGCGATGCTCGGCGTGAAGGCCACGGGCACCCACGAGTCGCGGTTCAGCGAGCCGCGCAAACGCCTCGACGTGTACCTCCCCGACATCGATGGAGCCCCGGCCGAAGGCTGCTACCTGCGGCTCGGCGACAACAACCGTCCGACCAGCTCCGGGGACATCGCGCTCGAGGCCGCCTGGGACGTCGCCGACCTGGTGCTCACCCTGGCAACCCTGACTCCGGCGCTCGGCGCCGACCACCTGGCCACCTGGGCGTCCCGCGCTGCCGTCGTCGTGACGGCGGGGCGCTCCACGGCCACCAAGATCCACTCCACC
>NZ_DASRXP010000695.1:0-3111 GCF_035687465.1 Kribbella sp. | reverse complement strand
CGTGGCTGGGGTGATCCGGGGGCGTGGTCGGGGCTGGGGGTCTGGGGGTGGTGGTTGGGCTGGGAAATTCGACTGCGTGGCGGCGGAGGTCTGGCTAGAGTGGCTAGCGGACAGACGGATCGGGGAGATGGCCCGATCTTGAGTAACGGAAGGGGGTTGAGTTGATGACCGCCGTTGCGGCCGCTGCCGTGGGCAGGGCCTTGCCTTTGACAGTCATGCTCAATCTCCGAGTCCCGGTCTGAGGGCCCCTTTCTTTGCCGCGCTCCGGCAGGTGATGGTGGCTCGCCGCGCCGTGGATTCCCCGTTTGAAAGGGTTTCCCGTTGTCCACAAGAACTTCCTGGCTCACCCGTGCTGAGACCGCTGCCGATGTGGCGGCTATTCGCGAAGTCAACCTCCAAGCCTTCGGCAAGACGTTCGAACCTGATCTGGTCGAGGCACTGCGAGACGATCCGAGCGCCTGGCTGCCCGGTCTCTCCATCGTCACCACCACAGAGGCCGGCGAGGTGGTGGCTCACGCCCTGTTCACTCGCGTCCACATCGATGAGACCCCAGTACTGTCGATGGGCCCGTGCGCGGTGGCGACCGCGTACCAGCGAAAAGGTGCCGGGAGTGCCGCCATCCGGGCCGGGCTCGCCATCGCCCGCGAGCGCGGCGAGCACGCCGTCATCGTGCTCGGCCATCTGACCTACTACCCGCGCTTCGGATTCGAGCCGGCGGAGTCGTTCGGTATCCGCGCCACCTTCGACACCGGTCCGCACCTGATGGCCCTCGCCCTCGACCCCTCCCGCCCACTCCCCTCCGGCACGCTGCGCTACCCGGCCACCTGGGACATCTGACCAACCCGGACGTCGCCGCGACCGAGCATCACGCTTCGTGGTCGCGGCGACGTTCGGTATACAAACCGACGTCAGGGCAGAGCTCGCCGACGCCGAGACCCGGAGACGAAGCGACGATAAATGATGCTCAAACGCCAGCTGTCAGGCGGGATCTGAGCACGGATCGGTAAAAGGTTGCGGGAAACTCGCCGAATCCCTTGCGCACCTACCTTGTATACATGAAACAGTCGACGGACCCGCTCACCTGGGAGGACGCAATGCCCCGCCGTACTCCGTCGTCACTGAACCGCTCCAGCACCACACCTCGTCACCGGCAGGCGCGATGGGGGGTCAGCGTCGCGGCTTTCGCGGTGCTGGCGATCGTCGGAACCGCCTGTTCGCCGGTCGAATCCAGTAGCGACGAGGCCGGCGGTGACCAGACCACCTCCACCCAGGACGTCTTCGGTGAGCCTGCCGACGCGGCGCAGGTGAAGGCCGGCGGCACGTTGACGGTCGCCCTGTCCGCCGACCCGGACAAGCTCGACCCGACGCTGTCGCGCAGCCTGTACTCGCGGTACGTCTTCCACACGATGTGCGAGAAGCTCTACGACCTCGGCCCGGACGCCAAGATCGTGCCGCAGCTCGCCACCGCGCTGCCGACGATCTCGGCCGACGGCCTGAGCCTCACCATCCCGTTGCGTGAAGGCGTGAAGTTCGCCGACGGCGGCACCCTCGACTCCACCGCGGTCAAGGTCTCCATCAACCGCGGTCTCACTCTGGCCGGCTCCGGCCGCAAGAGTGAACTCGGCCCGATCACCTCGATCGAGACGCCGGACCCGAAGACCGTGGTGATCAAGCTGTCCAAGCCCTTCGCCCCGTTGACCGCGGCGCTGGCCGACCGCGCCGGCATGGTGCTGAGCCCGGCCGCCGTGGACAAGCTCGGCGCGAACTTCTCCACCGCACCGGTCTGCGTCGGCCCGTTCAAGTTCGCCAGCCGGGTCGCCCAGAACTCGATCAAGGTGGTCAAGGATCCCCTGTACTACGACGCCGCCAAGGTGCACCTGGACGCCATCGAGTACCGGATCATCACCGACTCCAGCATCCGCTCGGCGAACCTCCGCTCGGGTGACGCGCAAGTCGCGGACTCGCTGTCCACCCAGGACGCGCCGGAGCTGCAGAAGGACAGCAACATGACCGTGTTGCAGTCGCAGTCCCTCGGCTACCAGGGCCTCACGATCAACATCGGCAACGCGAACGGGATCGGCACCCCGACCAAGCAGCTGGACACCCCGATCGCCAAGGATCCGCGGGTACGCCAGGCGCTGGAGGCCTCGATCGACCGGGAGGCACTGGTCAAGTCCCTGTTCAACGGCCTGAACAGTGTCGCCTGCTCCCCCATCTCACCGAAGAGCGAGTTCACCTCCGACGCCGCCCAGGTCTGTCCGGCCCACGACCCGGCCAAAGCCAAGGAACTCCTCACCCAGGCCGGCGTGACCACGCCGTACAAGGTCGAGATGATCACGTCGAACAACCCCGACAGTCTGAGGCTTGCCCAGGCGCTGCAGGCGATGGTGAAGGAAGGTGGGTTCGAGCTGGTGATCAAGCCGGTCGAGTACGCCTCTCTGCTTGACCAGCAGGACCGTGGCGACTTCGAGCTGCTCCAGCTGGGCTGGTCCGGCCGGGTCGACCCGGATGCGAACATCTTCAACTTCGTCGGGTCCGAGGGCAGCCAGAACGTTGCCGGGTACAACAGTCCTGACGTGGACAAGCTGCTCACCGACGCGCGGCAGTCCACCGACCAGGCGCAGCGGATCCAGCTGTACGGCCAGGTAGTCACCAAGCTGCAGCAGGACGACCCGCTGATCTACATGTACCGCCAGCGCAACCTGACCGGCGTCAGCAAGACGGTGCTCGGCGTGCAGACCTACCCGGACGGCGTGATCAGGACCGCGTTCGCCGGCCTCGCCAAGTAGATGAGGCGCTACCTACTCGGCCGCCTCTGGCAGTCGCTCGTCACCTTGCTGCTGGCAACGATCGTGGTGTTCCTCGGAGTGAGAGCGCTCCCTGGCGATCCCGCGCTGGCGCTGGCCGGTGAGGACCGCGATCCCGAATCGCTGCGGGCGATCCGGGAGCAGTACGGGCTGGACGACTCGCTGCTGGTGCAGTTCTGGCAGTTCGTCAGCCATGCGGCCCGCGGCGATCTCGGCGTCTCGATCAGAACGGGAGAGAGCGTGACCTCGATGCTCCGCGGCGCTCTCCCCGTCACCCTCGAGCTCTCCCTGCTGGCGATCATCG
>NZ_DASRXP010000694.1:0-5385 GCF_035687465.1 Kribbella sp. | reverse complement strand
CGCGGCTGCTGCTCGGCGACTGGACGGGGCACTCGCTGAGGCACCGGTTCGCGTCTGCGGCGTACGCGGTCGACCGCGATCTACGGGCTGTGCAGGAGCTGCTCGGCCACTCGAAGCCTGAGACGACCGCCCGGTATGTCGCGACTCCGGACGGGGCTCTGCGTGCCGCTGTCGCGGGGGTGACCGCGGCGTGAGACGGACAAGTAAACGGCAGGTTACTGGTTCGAGTCCAGTCGCGGGAGCAAGCACACAAGGCCGGTTCCATTCCTGGAACCGGCCTTTCCCGTACCTCAGGCAACGCTGAGAGCTCAGCTCACCGCTCTCAGTTGCGGTTCCCCTTGCGCTTGTCGATCGCCCGCTGAATACGCTGCTGCGGCTGCCCGGTCAGCTTCGCGATCAACGGCACTCGGAACCTGTACGCCGCCACTGCGGCAACGAGCACCAACACGATGATCCAGAACATCGAACACGTCTCCTTAACTAGCCCCGGCCTCCATCATCCCTCGTCCCCGGTCACCACCCGCTCCGTCACACCCCTGACCCACCCCTGGTTTCTGAAGACGAACCCCACCCACCGTCGTACTATCCCGGGACAGGAACCCGATAACATCACCCGACGGCGTCCCACACGGCGCACGGGGGCGGTAGCTCAGCTGGTTAGAGCGGGGGACTCATAATCCCTGGGTCGCGGGTTCGAGTCCCGCCCGCCCCACACCAAGATGTCGCAGGTCAGGGCAATGTTCTGGTCCTGCCTGCGGCGTCGACTCAGCGGCCCATGGAGCCACGTGTGGAGCCAGCGGTGCAAAATCGGTCTAACCTTGTCTCCATGGCAGCGCAGTTGAAGCGACAGAAACGGGCCCGTGGTGAGATCGAGCCGCTCCCTTCTGGCTCGCTGCGGGTGCGGGTGTACGCCGGCATCGACCCCGTGTCGAAGAAGAAGCTGTACCTGACGGACACCATTCCTGCAGGCCCACGCCAGGAGAAGTTGGCGGAGCAGGCTCGTACCAAATTCCTCAATGAGGTTGACGAGAAGCGCAACCCGAAGACCCGCGCGACCGTCGACCAGTTGATCGCCAAGTACTTCGACGTTCTCGACGTCGACACCCAGACCCTGCGCGGCTACAAGTCGAAGTACGAGAACCACATCAAGCCACTGCTTGGATCCCAGCACCTGACCCGGCTCGATATCGAGACCTTGGACTCCTTCTACGCCCAGCTGCGCACCTGCCGCGCTCATTGCCGCGGACGCAAGTACATCGAGCATCGAACCGACAGACCGCACCAGTGCGACGAGCACGAGGGCGATCGGTGCCTACGCAACAATCCCCAAGGCTGCGGCCGCTGCCGGCGAATGTGCAAACCCCACCACTGCAGGGGATTGAGTGCGTCCACAATCCGGCAAATCCACTGGATCCTCAGCGGGGCGCTCGACCGCGCCGTTGTGTGGAAATGGATCTCGGTCAACCCGGCAGAACAAGCCGACAAGCCGGGTCTGCCCATACCGGATCCCCGGCCGCCCACGCCCGACGAGATTGCGAGACTGATCCTCGCGGCATGGGACGAAGATCCGGACTGGGGATCGTTCCTGTGGTTGAAAGCCACAACAGGTGAACGACGCGGAGAGATGTGTGCGCTGCGCTGGAACGACCGTGAGCGACACCATCATGGTGAACCGTCCGTTCTCAGAGTCCGGCGAGCGCTCTACTACGACGAAGATGGGAAGCTGGCAGAGAAGGACACCAAGACGCACCAACAGCGCGGCTTGGTCCTCGATCCCGAAACGGACACGGTTCTCGACGAGCTTGAAGCCCGCGCTCGCCAGCGTGTCGACGCCGTCGGCGTGGAGTTCGACTCCGCCGGCTACATGTTCTCCCCGGTGCCGGATGGAAGCCGCCCTCAGGACCTCAACTTTGTGTCGAAGCGCTTCGCGCGCCTCGCGAAGCGACTGGGGATCGCCACCTCGATCAAGAACATGCGTCACTACAACGCGACTGAACTGATCTACGCAAACCACAGATTGGGTATGGTCGCCGCCCGCCTGGGGCACGGCGGCGGCGGGACTACAACGCTCAAGGTCTACACAGCGAGAGCGTCAGAAGCGGACCAACGAGCCGCCGGGCCGATCACAGGTCGGATGCCTCCTCGACCAACGACGAGCGGAGCCGATGAGCCATCTAAGCGCCCGACGCTTCCCAGTACGACTGACGACGCCCTCCAGCCGTACCAGCGGATCGCGGCAGACCTTCGAGGAGCCGTCGACAGCGGAATCCTGAGGCCAGGCGATCCTCTACCCAGTGAGCAGGCTCTCGCCGAGCGGTACGGGGTCGCGCCGAGCACCGCCCACCGTGCCGTCGCGCTCTTGGTCTCAGCCGGGGTGGTCAAGGCCTCCCGCGGTGTTCGAGCGACAGTGGTCGGAGCCCAGGCCGCGAGCGACAATCAACCGCTGGCTACTGTCACCAAGCTCAGACCTTAGCGTTAGCGGCTGGGCCCAGGGGACGCGTTCCGCCGCAAGTGCGGATCCGAGCGATCGATGCGCGGGGCGGGATTCGAACCTGCGACCAACGGACTAGAAGGGGGACGGACTGAGTCAGCACGCCTGAACTCGACCATCGTTGGCCGACTCCAGTGCGCTCGGCGACCACTCTGGCATGGTCCTTTCACCTGGAGTTCAGTCCCCAAATCAGTCCCCGACGACCCCGGGTCGGGACTGGTAGCCCGAGGGCTACGCCCTGTGGCTAGCTCGACCCCGTCGGTAGTTGCACTCGTTCCGACGGCCGGGCAGCTGGCCCCCGTACTTGCTGTTCGGGACGTCGACCTTGTCGGTGAGGGCGAATTTCGTATTACACTATCCGATGTGCTTCGGGTCCATCAGTCCGCGTTGAAGCATGGATGCTCAATCGAGGACATATCACACGCCTACGACCTGGCGTTGTACGACGCCATGATCGACGAGGACAACGACCCGCCCAAGCGGCTGATCATCGGTCCCGACGGCGCCGGCAACCTCCTTGAACTGATTGGCGGCGACATTGCTGATGACGTCCTGCTGATCTGGCACGCCAAGAAGTGCCAGGCGGCCTATTTCAAGTTGCTCCCGATGGGAGGCGAAGTATGAGCGACGAAGCCCACGTGTACCGGACCAAGACAGGCCGAATCCTGACTGACGCCGATGTCCAGGCCCTTGCGGACGAGGCCGAGCGCGGCTACGACACCGAGGAGCTGAGTAAGCGACCAGGCCGTCCTCGGTTGGGTTCTGCTCCTGCGGTAGTCGTTCCTGTGCGTCTGCATGCAGAGTTGCACGCTGCCGTACAGGCGCAGGCTCGGGTGGAAAGCACATCCCTCAGCGAGCTTGTCCGGGATGCGTTACGCATCTACCTCGAGACCGAGCCGCGGACTGATGCTGATCTGCGTACAGTGTCTGGCCGATCGATGACTGACACAGAGATCGCAAACCTCGCGGCGGAAGCCGCGGCTGGCTACGACGCGAGCGCGCTGCGGCGCCAACGTACCCGCACTCGCGCCGAGGTCGTCCCGGTCAGAATGCCCCCTGAGCTCAAGGCTGCCATCGAACGCCGTGCGGAGGTTGAATCCACTTCCGTCAGCGAGATCGTGCGCGAAGCCCTGCGCGCGCGACTCAGGGGTGACAACACCGATCCGCCGGGAGGAGGCCGGCCGATTCCAGGTTCTCGCCAGGGACCGACGGAAGCGGACACCTGCCGTGACTACGTCGTGCCGAGGCTGAAGGCGGCTGGCTGGGACGACGCTCAAATCCTCGAGCAGTACCGAATCACCGACGGCCGGATTGTCAGCGTAGGAAAGAAACACCGACGAGCGAATCCGTTGCGAGCCGACTACGTCCTCGAATACCGACCCGGGCTGCCCATTGCCGTTGTTGAGGCCAAGCGGTGGTACTCAATCCCGGGCAAGGGCCTGCAGCAGGCTAAGAACTACGCAGCCCGCCTCGACGTTCCCTTCGCTTACTCGACCAACGGCAAGGGAATCGTCGAGGACGATAGCCACACCGGCCACGAACGCGACGACCTCGTCGGTTTCCCTTCCCCGGATATGCTCTGGGCTCGATACCGTGAGTGGTGCGGCATCGACGACGGAATCGTTGCCGAGGGCACGCTGTTCCCGTTCAACAGATCTCTACACAACCCTGACGGCTCGGTTAAGGAACCTCGCTACTATCAGCGCACGGCAATTAACCGCTCAGTCAGAGCGATCTTGAACGGCGACAAGCGGCTGTTGCTGACGATGGCGACAGGCACAGGCAAGACCTTCGTGGCCATGCAGATTGTCTGGAAGTTGTGGAACGTCGCATGGCGCCCGGGGCGTAACCCGCGGATCCTCTACCTGGCGGACCGCAATGTGCTCATTGACCAGCCGATCGAGCGTGAGTTCAAGCCGGCGTTTGGCGTCGACGCGGGCTCGCCGATCTGGAAGCTACGCGGCGAGGCTAAGCTTGGCCGTGAGATTTACTTCGGCCTTTACCAGCAACTCGCAGACAGCGGCGACGGCCTTGATGGCATGTTCCGGGAGTATTCTCCGGATTTCTTCGATCTCATCATAGTCGACGAGTGCCATCGAGGAAGCGCACGTACCGAGTCATCATGGCGAGCCATCCTCGAGTACTTCGCACCCGCGGCACAGTTGGGTATGACGGCGACGCCCAAGCGTGACGAGACGGTCGACACATATGACTATTTCGGTGGCTCGGTATTTGAGTATTCGCTTGCTACCGGCATTGAGGACGGATTCCTCGCTCCGTACCGGGTCCGTCGTGTCGTGCTCAACCCCGACGCCTACGGCTGGGTCCCAGACAAGGGGCAGCTAGACCTCTATGGTAAAGAGATCCCCGTAGGTCTTTATACGACAAACGACTTTGAGCGCGTCGTCTCGCTTCTGTCGCGCACCGAGGCTGCAGCAAAGCACCTAACTGAGTATCTGGGTCGCACCGACCGGTGGGCAAAGACGATCATCTTCTGCGTCAACCAGGAGCACGCCGACCAGATGAGACGTGCGCTGCACAACGCCAACGCCGATTTGGCGAGGGAACATCCGAACTACGTTGTGCGCATCGTTAGTGAAGAAGGCGATATCGGCCGGCGTCACCTTAGTGATTTCGCGGACACGGAGAAGCCGCTGCCTGTGATCGCAACTACGTCAGAGATGCTGTCGACCGGAGTCGATCTTCCCACTGTTCGCAACATCGTCCTGTTCCGCCCCGTGGGCTCGATGGCGCTGTTCAAGCAAATGATCGGTCGGGGCACTCGCCTCTTCCCTGACGAGGACAAACTCTCCTTCGACATCATCGACTACTCCGGCGCCACGGCGCTCTTCAGCGATCCGGAATTCGACGGGCCGCCTGAGCAGGTCGTGCAA
>NZ_DASRXP010000693.1:0-19539 GCF_035687465.1 Kribbella sp. | reverse complement strand
GGTTCTCCCCGGACACCCCCGGACGGCCGTTGAGGGCGAACGAGACCACGCCCTTGGACACCCCCGCGGCCCGGGCCACGTCGCTGATGGTTACACGGTTCACGGCACCCCCTGCTCCCTTCGGGTCTGCTGAACCTTATCAACTAAACCGGTATTGTCGACAGCTACCAAACCGGTATAGCGTGGCGCCTCGACAGCCACCTACCTCCGCTGGAGGACACGACATGACGAGTGAGGCAGCCCGGGTTCGGCGCCGTCCGCGCCGGGACAAGTTGCTGATCTCGCTCGGGCTGCCCGGTGCGCTGGCGCTGATCCTGTTCCAGTACCTGCCGATCCTGGGGAACGTGATCGCGTTCCAGGACTACCAGCCCTACCTGGGAATCACGGAGTCCGGCTGGGTGGGGTTCTCGAACTTCTCGTTCCTGTGGGACGGGAACTCGGAGTTCCTGAACGCGCTGACGAACACGCTGGTGCTGACGGTGGTCCAGGTCGTGCTGGTGTTCCCGGTCCCGTTGGCGTTGGCGCTGCTGCTCAACAGTCTCGCGGGAGAGCGGCTGAAGCGGCTGATGCAGTCGGTGCTGTATCTGCCGCACTTCTTCTCGTGGGTGATCGTGGTCGCGCTGTTCCAGCAGATGCTGGGGAACGCGGGGATGCTGAACACCTTCCTGATCCAGCACGACCTGCCGCAGTTCCACGTCATCGGAGTACCGGAGTTGTTCAAGGTGCTGTTGACGACGCAGGCGATCTGGAAGGACACGGGGTGGGGAACGATCATCTTCCTCGCCGCGATCTCACAGATCGACCAGGAGCAGTACGAGGCGGCCGCGGTCGACGGGGCGGGCGCGTGGAAGCGGATGCTCCACATCACGCTGCCGTCGTTGAAGGGCTTGTTCATCCTGTTGCTGATCCTGCGACTGGGCAACAGCCTGTCGGTCGGGTTCGAGCAGATCATCCTGCAGCAAGGCCCGGTCGGGTTGCCGGCCAGTGAGGTGCTGGACACCTGGGTCTACAACAACGGGGTGATCGCCGGGAACTGGGGCATGTCGGCGGCAGCCGGGCTGGTGAAGAGCGTCGTCGGGATCGCCCTGGTGATCGGCGCGAACAAACTGGCCCATCTGTTCGGGGAGCGCGGGGTGTACGAGAAATGACCACGATCGAGCAACGCGCAACTCAGCGCAGCCAGAGCGAGCCCCGGCGCCGGTCGGGGAAGCGCCCGGTGTGGATGGAGACGCCCGGTCCGCTGGTCCAAGCAGCCAAGGCCGTCGCGCTCGGAATCTCGTTGTTGCTGGTGATCATCCCGTTCTGGTCGGTGCTGGCGACGTCACTGGCCGATCAGCAGACGATCAACTCCTCTGGTGGCGGGATGGTGATGTGGCCGCACGGGTTCTCCCTGAACGCGTACTCCGCGGTCCTGTCCGGCGGTGTCGTCACCCGGGCCATGGTCATCTCGATCCTGATCACCGCGGTCGGCACGTTCGTGTCGCTGGCCACCACGGCCGGGCTGGCGTACTGGCTGTCCCGGCCCGGTGCGGCCGGAGCGAAACCGATGCTCCTGCTCGTGCTCGGTGCGGTCCTGTTCACCCCCGGTCTGATCCCGTCCTACCTGGTGGTCAAGGAGTTCCAGCTCCTCGACAACTACGCGTCCTTGATCCTGCCGGTGATGGTGAACGCGTTCAACGTGATCGTGATGCGCGCGTTCTTCCAGCAACTTCCACAAGAACTGTTCGAGTCCGCTGCGATCGACGGCGCCTCCTCCGCCACGATCCTGTTCCGGCTGGTGCTGCCGTTGTCCAAGGCCGTCCTCGCGGTCATCGGCCTGTTCTACGCGGTCTCCTACTGGAACGCGTTCTTCAACGCGATGCTCTACATCCAGACCACCGACAAGTGGCCGCTGGCCCTGGTACTGCGCACCTTCGTCGTCAACCAGTCCGCCATCGGTGGCGACCAGGTCGGCAGCGGCGAAGCGCTCCCGCCCCAACTCCCGATGCAGATGTCGATCCTCGTGATCGCCATCCTGCCGATCCTCCTCGTCTATCCCTTCCTGCAAAGACATTTCGCCAAGGGCGTCATGATCGGCGCCGTCAAAGGCTGAGCCCCACCAAGAGGCCGCAGCCAGAGACCGCAGTACTTAGAGGCCGCAGTACTTAGAGGCCGTAGTACTTCAAGGCCGCAGTACGAAAAGGAGAGCACCAATGACAGGCATCCATGTCAGCCGTCGCACCTTCTTGGCCGGCGCGGCCGGGGCGGCGGCGCTGATCGGAACCGGCTCGCTGGCCGGCTGCGGTGGCAGCAGCAACCAGGGCAACTCGTCCTCAGCCAACGCGAGCGTCAAACTACCGACCTACATCCGGTACGGCGGGGTCAAGCCCGACCTGCCCGGCACAGACGCCGGAGTCGATGCCGGATTCCGGCATTTCCCGACCAGCCGTCCCAAGTCCGTCCCGCAGAAGCCCGGCAACGGCGAAACCGTCACCGGCATGGCCAACATCTTCTACGCCATCCCGCCGGGCCGCGACCGCAACTCGTACTGGGCCGGCCTCGACGACAGGCTCGGCGTCAACCTCGATCTGCAGATGGTCAGCGCGGCCGACTGGGCGACCAAGTTCCCGACGGTGATCGCGGGCAACGACCTGCCGGACCTGATCCAGATGCTCATCGTGGCCAACTACCCGGCCCTGCTGGAGAAACGCTTCACCCGATTGGACGAGTTCCTGTCCGGCGACGCGATCAAGGACTACCCCAACCTCGCCAACATCCCGACCAGCGCCTGGAAGCAGACCGTCTACAACGGCGGGATCTACGGCATCCCCATTCCCCGCGGCCGGATCGGCAACTACAACTTCATCCGCCTCGATCTGTTCAAGGCGGCCGGAGTCTCGCCCGAGCCGAAGAGCTACGAGGAACTGGTCGAGACGACCAAGGCGCTCACGGATCCCAAGAAGCGGCGCTGGGCGCTGGCCCTGCCGGTGCAGGCTCGGCAGTTGCTCGGCCGGGTGAACGGTGAGCCGAACGTGTGGCGCGAGGAGGGCGGCAAGTTCACCCACGCGTACGAGACCCAGGAGTTCAAGCAGACGGTCAACGACCTGGTCGCGATGTGGAAGTCCGGCGTGATCCACCCGGACGCGTTCAACCCTTCGCAGCCGTTCAAGCAGTTGTTCAACGCCGGCACGGTGGCGATGGACGCGTGGGGCGGCTACACGGGCTGGACCCAGTACATCCTCGACAACCAGAACAACCCGGGCTTCGAGCTCGGGCTGATGCCGACCCACACACGCGATGGTTCCCAGCTGGCGCGCTGGACGTACGGCAGCGGCTTCTACTCGATGACCGGGCTGAAGCAGCAGGACAGCCCGGAGAAGACCAAGCTGATGCTGCGCGTGCTCAACTACCTGGCCGCGCCGTTCGGCACCGATGAGTACCTGTACCGGCTGTACGGGCAGGAAGGTGTCGATCACAACATCAACGCGGACGGTGATCCGGTACTGACCGCCAAGGGGACCACCAACACGGTGTTGCCGATCCGGTACATGGCCGACGCGCCCGGAGTGCTGTATCAAGCCGGCCGCCCCCAGGACGCTGACACTCAGCATGCCTGGCAGTCCCGGGAAATCCCTACCTGCGTTGACAATCCGGCCCTCGGGCTGTTCTCCAACACCTTCGCGTCGAAGAACACCCCCGTCGACAAGACCTTCCAGGACGGCATCAACCAGATCGTCCAGGGTCGGCAGCCCGTCTCCACCCTGGACAACCTGATCACGGTCTGGCGGCAGGGCGCCGGCGACGGGATGCGCCGGGACTACGAGGACCAACTGCAGAAGGCGGGAGGCCGCTGACCCGATGGACAGACTGCGCACGCCGCGGGCAGAGCCGATCGAGGCTCGACCGGTCGGCGTCGGCGATCGGCAGAGCCTGGTGGACGTTGCCGATCGGATGCTTCTCGGAATTCGCCCTTGGGCGAGCCCCGGACACGCTCGCTTCGATCTTCCCGGACCACCGTCTGCCTCGGGGCAGGCGAGCGACGGCATGGAAGCGTTCGCGAGATCCCTGCTGGCGGTGGGGTTCCGGCTGTCGAACACCGACCAGGATCCGCACGATCATGCCGGCTGGTACGCCGCCGGCCTGGTCGCCGGCACGGATCCCGCTTCGCCGGAGCGATGGCCGAGCCTGGCCGACCGTCCGCAAGCCCGCGTCGAGGCGGCCCTGCTCGCCATCGGGCTGTTCGAGTCCCGGCGGTGGCTGTGGGACCAGCTACCCGATGGCGCGCGGCAACGCGTCATCGACTACCTCGCCCCGTCGGCCGAGGTCTGGTACGCCGACAACAACTGGCGGTGGTTCGCCAACGTCACCCAGGCATTCTTGAGATCGGTCTCAGGCCCGTACGACGCAAGCGTGATCGATCGCAATCTCGATTTCCTGGAAACCTGCTACCTCGGCGACGGCTGGTACTCCGACGGACGGCTGGACGGCCGCGGTGGCAACGTCGACTGGTACGGCGGCTGGATGATGCACTTCTTCGCGCTCTGGTACTGCCGGATGTCTCCCGGCGTCGACGGGATCACGGAGTTGCTCGAGCGCTACCGGTCCCGCCTCGCCGGCTATCTCACCGACGCACGCTGGCTGTTCGGACCCGACGGCGCGCCGCTGTACCAGGGGCGTTCCCTGGTCTACCGCTTCGCCGCCGTCGGCGCGGTCTGGGCGGATCAGATCTTCGACGCGAAGGCGCTCGAGGCCGGCGAGTGCCGACGGATCGCCTTGGGCTCGGTCAACCACTTCGTCGACTCCGGCTGCTTCGATACCGGCCGTCTCACCCTCGGCTGGCATCGCGAGTACCTGCCGATGCGACAGCATTACTCGGGTCCGGGATCGCCGTACTGGGCAAGCCTCGGGCTCGCCGGCCTCGTCCTCGGCGAGGATCATCCGCTGTGGTCAGCGCCGGACGTCCCCGACCGGCTCGAGGGCACGCACCTGATCGCGCCGATCGGCTGGGTGGTGTCCAGATCGATGGACGACGGGATCGTGAGGGTCGCGAACCACGGTGTCGACCACTCCGGCGTACAACCGTCGATCGAGGACGCCAACTACTGTCGCCTCGCGTATTCGACGGTCACCGCGCCCGCACCCGCGGAAGAAACGCCGGCCGACCCAGATGCCCTGGGCGACAACGTGGTGGCGCTCATCGACAGCTCGGGGCGGAGATCCCAGCGCCGGCCGATCGACCTGATCGAGACCGGCGACCGGTGGGTGACGAGCCGGCACCGAGCCACGTTCGTCCGGCCCGACGATCCGGAGTCCCTCGACCGTGGGCCTTGGATCACCTGTACTTCGGTCCTCCACGGCGCCACCGAGGTCCGTATCGTCTCGGTCGAGCCCTGGTCCGTGGCTCTAGGGGACTGTCAGTTGGTCATCTCGGGCTACGCAACTCCCACGAGGCCGGCACCGGGAACTCGAACCGATCTGGATACCAGGGTTGTCGGCCTGCACGGTGAGTGGGATCACGAGACGTCGTCCCTCGGGCTCGGGAACGCGTTCGGTGAAGAGCTCACCGTCGAGTTGGTGCGCAGTACGTCACCCGTCACACCCGGCGCCATCTATGCAGCTGCTGTGGTCCTCGCCGGCTCACCAGCAGCGATTCCATCGGTCCAGGTTCGGTCGGACGAGATCGTCATCGACTGGCCGGACGGCTCTTCCAACACGATCCCCTACCCCGCCAAGCCAGACAGGGATTCCGATGAATGACACAGAGCACCCAAGCAGGCTGAGTCGCCGCACGATCCTCACTGCCGCCGCCGCAGTGACCGCCACAGCCGCCACCGCGGGCACCGCAGCCGCCCAGCCGGATCGCAAGGGTCACCGCCCAGGTTGCGGGCCCACGGCAACCACCTACTACGTCAGCAGCGCCGGATCCGACACCGCCAACGGTAAAACGCAGTCGGCCGCCTGGAAGTCCATCACCAAGCTCAACCAGGCGCTGGCCGACGGGACGATCGTCCGCGGCGACACCGTCCGCCTCCGCGCCGGCGACGAGTTCTTCGGCACCATCAACTCCATCCCCACCGCCGCGGCTACCGATCCGGTGCTGACCTTCGGTGCCTACGGTTCTGGCGCACGGCCGCGCATCAGCAACCTGAAGATCTGCAACTCGACCGCCGGCTGGACCCAGTACTCCGCCAACGTCTGGCGCATCGACCTCACGGCCGGCTCAGGCGCGTACACCGGCAACACCGGGTCGACCAACACCAACGCCGGGTTCATCCGGGTCAACGGCGTGATCAAGGCGGCGAAGTTCTTCGCCCTCGCCTCGTTGGCTGCCGACTGGGACTTCTACAACGACAGCCAGTACCTCTATGTCCGGCTCGGCAGCAACCCCGCCTCGGCCGGCGACGTCCGGGTGGCAGTCGACGGCAACCTGGTGACGGCCCAGTCGGCCGTCGCGATCAACGGTCTCGAGCTCCGGGGTTCTGGCGGGCACGGAGTCCGTACGCCGGGCCTGCAGAACAACGTCACCCTGTCGAACACGGTGATTGCCGAGATCGGCGGCTCGCAACTCATCTACACCGGCGGGCCGGCGAACACGCGGTACGGCAACGGGGTGGAGATCTGGATCGGCGGCAGCAACGTGACTGTCACCGGCTGCACCATCTCCGACGTGTACGACGTCGGCGTCACCTGCCAGGGGACGCAATCCGGCGCCCAGGTCGGCTGGAGCAACGTCCACATCACCGACTCCTCGATCATCAACTGCACCCAGTCGTTCGAGATGTGGTGCGCCGGTCCCGGTACGGCGGCCGGCAGCGGCTTCACCAACAGCTCCTTCGCGAACAACCGCTGCACCGGGGCGGGTCGCGGCTGGGGAGCGGTCGTCCGGCCGGACAAGACCGGCAAGAGCACCCACCTCCTGTTCTACGACACCCAACTTCCGTGCGCGGGTCTGAGCATCACGGGGAACACGTTCGTCGACGCCGCGCAGAACTACACGTACTTCGCCCACACCGCTCCGCCCGCGGGCATGGTCGTCGACAACAACGTGATCTCACTGCACGCGGGCACCAAGCTCGAGTACCAACGCACCGAGACCATCGAGCAGGCAGCGGCCTGGACCGCCGCCACAGGTCTCGATCAGCACAGCACGTTCAAGATCGTCTAGCAGGCGGCGCGGCGGGCGGCACCTCGGGGGTCCGTTCGTCCGGATGGCTAGGACAGCTGCCGAACTGCGCGGTCTTCATGAAACTCGCGATTCGTCGCACGATCCTCTCGCTGCGGCGGATCGCCGCGGGTTTTGTGTTGCACTGGCGACATGTCTCTGGATGAGCTTCGCAACCTGCTGGAGCGGCATGTGCGTCCTGATCTGACCACTGCCATCGACGGCGTCCGGATCTGCAGGATCGACCACAGTGTTCCGCCGCAGTCGTCGATGTCCGGCACGGTGCTGGCGGTCGTCGCCCGGGGCACCAAGCGTCTGGCACTGGGGGTTCGCGTCTTCGAGTACGGCGCTGGTCAGTACCTCGTCGCCTCGGTCGACCTCCCGGTGACAGGGCACGCCATCGACGCCGCCCCGGGCCACCCCACGCTCGGTTTCGGGATGACCCTGGAACCCGCCGCCATCGCGGAGCTGCTGCTGCAGGCCGGGCCTGGCGATCTGCCGCGATCCCCCGGCACCGCACGCCCGGGAATCGCGGTCAGTGACGCCCCGGACGAGTTGCTCGACGCTGTCGTGCGGCTGCTGCGCCTGCTCGACCGGCCGAGGGACCGGAAGGCGTTGGCCCCGCTGGTCAAGCGCGAGATCCTCTGGTGGTTGATCACCGGGGAACAAGGTGACGTCGTCCGTCAGCTCGGTTTGGCCGACAGCAGTCTGACGCACATCAGACGTGCTGTGCGGTGGATCCGGGAGAACTACTCGAAGCCCTTCCGGGTCGAGGAACTAGCACAACTTTCGGGGATGAGTGTTTCTGCCTTCCATCGAAACTTCCAAGCTGTCACGGCGATGACCCCGATCCAGTTCCAGAAGCACATCCGGCTGCAAGCGGCGAGATTGCTGCTGGCGAACAGTCCGAACGACATCACCGGAGTCGGCCACCGCGTCGGCTACGACAATGCGTCCCAGTTCAGCCGGGAGTACCGGCGCCAGTTCGGTGCCCCGCCGAGCGTTGATGCGGTGCGTCTGCGTGACGGAGCCGGTGCCACTGCCGCGGCCCTGCCGTGAAAGCCGACAGAGCGAAGAGGATTGTGTAACCACGCGAGAGGATCTTGCTGGCCTGGCGCCTGCGCCGTTGCTTTGCTGGAGATATCGGAACCGCAATGGATTCCGGGGAATCTTCCAAGCAGAGGCGGGAAATGAACGACGCTGTTGTCCGCGCCCTCGACATCGGGCCGGAGTCCGCTACGGCCGCCTACACGATCGACATCACGACACTGGGCGCGCGCAGTGGCGTCCCGCGGCGCATCGAGATCTGGTTCCATCGCGTCGACGGTCGCTGGTACCTGACCGGCGTACCCGGTCCCCGCAGCTGGTACGCGAACCTGCGCGCCAATCCACGGTTCATCGTGCATCTCAAGCACGGCGTCACGGGCGACCTGCCCGCGACCGCGGTGCCGGTCGACGAGCCGACTCGGCGACGAGTGATCACCGCGGTCCTCGACCTGCAAAACCGGCCCGACATCGCGGCGAGGGTCACCCGGCGCCAGAACCTCGACGAATGGCTCGCGCGCAGCCCGCTGGTCGAGATCGTGTTCGACGACGAGGAGCTGCGGACAGCATCCTCGGCGCCGGTCGGATAGTCCGACCCATCCGTTCTACAACCGCCGGCCACTCCGTGGTCTCGGCAGCGAAAACATGTCCAGGAGACCATCATGCAAGAGAACGTGATCAACAAAATCTACATCGACGGTGAGTTCGTCACCCCGCACGGCACGGAACTCTTCGATCTGTTCAATCCCGCCACCGGGAAGGTGATCGGACAGGTCCAGCTCGCTGACGAGGTGGACACAGAGGCGGCTGTCGCAGCGGCGAAGCGTGCGCTGCCGGCTTGGTCCGCGACCTCGAAAGAAGAGCGAATCGACGCGCTGCGCAGGCTTCAGGCCGCGGTCGCCGCGCGGAGGAACGAAATTCTGGAAGCCATCACCGTGGAGTACGGCGCGCCGGTGCACAACTCGTTCATGGTCGATTCGACCGTGACTGCGTTCGCCGACATGATCACGACGTTGGAGGGCTTCGACTTCACCCGGCAGGTCGGCAACGCGACCGTGGAGATCGCGCCGGTCGGCGTCGCCGGCCTGATCACGCCGTGGAACTCCGATCCGTTCTTCATCGCCGACAAGCTCGCGACCGCTTTGGCAGCCGGCTGCACTGTCGTCATCAAGCCCAGTGAGATGAGCGCGACCCAGACCCAGGCCATCACCCAGGCACTCCACGAAGCCGGACTGCCCAAAGGTGTCTTCAACATCGTGACCGGGCGCGGCGATGTCGTCGGGACCACCATCACCCACCACGTGGATGTCGCCAAGATCTCCTTCACCGGCTCGACCGCGACCGGCAGGGTCATCTTCCGCGAGGCGGCCGACACGTTGAAGAGCCTGACGCTCGAACTCGGCGGCAAGTCTCCGTCGATCATCCTCGACGACGCCGATCTCGACGAAGCCGTCACCGGTGCGCTCATGTCCGGTTTCGCCAACAGCGGCCAGGCGTGCGTGGCCGGCACCCGCATCCTCGTCCCGGAGAGCCGACTGGACGAGGTGCTCGCTGTCGCCACGGCGAAGATGGCTGACTTCCCCGTTGGCGATCCGCGCGACCCGGCGACCGCCATCGGTCCGATGGTGAGCGAACGGCAGTGGGAGCGGGTGCAGAGCTACATCCGTCTCGGTGTCGAGGAAGGCGCCCGGATCGTCGCCGGCGGACCCGACCGCCCCGAGGGACTTGCGGACGGGTACTACGTGCGACCGACGCTGTTCGCCGACGTCACCAACGACATGAGGATCGCGCGCGAGGAAATCTTCGGGCCGGTGCTGTCGATCCTCACCTATCGCGACGAGGACCACGCCGTTGAGATCGCCAACGATTCGGACTACGGCCTGCATGCTTATGTGTTTTCGTCCGATCCAGCGCGAGCGCACCGCATCGCGTCGCGGCTCGAGGTGGGCCGGGTGGCGATCAACGGTGGTTATGAGCCGCTGTCCCCGTTCGGGGGCTTCAAGCAGTCGGGCATCGGGCGGGAGTACGGCACCTTCGGTCTTGAGGGCTTTCTCGAACCGCGGTCCGTGATGGCCTGACCGGCATCCAACTGCGCCCGACTACGGCCGCGGTAGAACCGCTAGGGCGGTCTCGGCGATCGCCCGTAGCGAGGCGGGGCTGGCGCCGCCCTTGCCCAGCGCTTCGATCCCGCGAAGCACCGCCAGCAGGAGCCCACCGAGACGGGCGGGGTCTTGCTCCGGGGCGATGTCGCCGGCGCGCTGCGCTGCCGCGACGCACGACGAGATCAACTCATCGAGGTCCTCGAGGGTCTTGCGGGCCCTTGCCGCGACGGCCGGATCCTGTGCGGACAGCTCGGCGGTGCCCTTGGCCAGCAGACATCCGCGCAGGGTGGCATCCGCCGCGGTGGCGTCCGCCACCGCCAGCACATGTGCCCGCAGTCGCTCGTAGGCCCCGGCATCCGGGCCGGCGAGCGCCCGGCGCACGGCCTCGGTTATGCCGACGCAGTAGTCGTCGAAGACCCGAAGGAACAGTTGGTGCTTGTCACCGAAGGCGCCGTAGAGGCTCCCTTTGCCCAGGCCGGTGACCGCGGCGATGTCGTCTATCCTCGCGGCCGCGTAGCCGGTCGACCAGAACTGGTCCCTTGCGGCGCGCAGGACCTCGCCTTCATCGAAGCCTCGGGGTCGTGCCATGCGCCCACACTACCAATTCTTGACTGCCTCGTCCAGAATCGTGCTATGTTCTGGACGAGGCAGTCAAGAAAGAGTGGCTGCCCGAACACCACAGTCACTTCGAAAGGATTCGTGCGATGCGTCCCATGGATGGAAAGACGGCCCTGGTCACCGGCGCCTCCAGCGGTATCGGACGGGCGATCGCCCAGCGGTTTGCCGATGACGGCGCCCGCGTCTACCTGACCGGTCGCCGCAAGGACGAACTCGAAGCCGTGGCCGAGGAGATCGGGCCCAACGCGGTCGCCGTGCCGGGCGACGTCTCGCAGGCCGCCGACCTCGACCGGGTCATGGATGTCATCCGCGGCGACGGGCGGCTACTGGACGTCGTCGTGGCCAACGCCGGCCTGGGCGACGGCGCCCGCCTCGAGGACGTTACCGAGGAGCAGTTCGACCACGTCTTCGGCGTGAACACCAAGGGCAGCTTGCTGACCGTGCAGAAGTCGCTGCCACTGCTCGCTCAGCCCGCGTCGGTGATCCTGCTGGCCTCCTCCACCATCCATCAAGGCGCCGACCGGATGGGCATCTACGCCGCGTCCAAGGCGGCCGTGCGCAGTCTGGGCCGGACCTGGGCCGCGGAGCTGGCCCCGCGCGGAGTGCGCGTCAACGTCATCACGCCCGGTCCCATCGCCACACCCGCCATCGAAGGCCTGGCCGCCAGGCTCGGCCAGAGCGTCGACGACTTCCACGGTGCGCTCTCCTCACAGCTGCCGCTGCAACGCATGGGCCGTCCCGAAGAGGTTGCGGCGCTGGCCGCCTTCCTTGCCGGGCCGGAGAGTTCGTTCATCACCGGTGCGGAGCACTTCGTCGACGGCGGACAGATCCAGGTCTGACCAACCGTGACGAGGTGCCGCCCGCCTGGAATTGTCGGCAGCCTGGTCTTCGACGGCCGATGATTCCGATAGCGTCAGTGGATCTGGAACTCCCAGAGGGAGAAGCCGTACTGGGTGGCTCGCTGGAGACAGTTCAGCCTGACGTAGCGGGCGGTTGTCGGAGTGAAGTTCGCTGTCTCCACCCCGCCGGCGCCGGCGTTGTTCGAGTAGACGTCGCGCCAGGAGGTGCCGTTGTCGGAGACCTGGAGGGTGTAAGTCCTGGCGTACGCCGCCTCCCAGTACATGGTCGCGCCCTTGATGCTCGTCGGTGATCCCAGGTCGACCTGGAGCCAGTGGTTGTCGGTGCGCTCGGAACCCCACCGGGTCGACAGGCTGCCGTCCACCGCTTGGCCGGCGATCTCGTTCCCGGTCGAGGCGGTCGCGGGCTTGTTCAGGGCGAGATTCGGTTGCGGCTCCGGCTCGGGATCCTGCTTCGGTTTGATGGTGATGCCGCTGTAGTTGCTCCGGTCGATGATGTTCATCGCAGTCAGCGTGGTCGCCGGAGTGGTTGCCCCCGGCATCATTACGCGGTCGAAGCGCACATCGCTGATGGTCGAGGAAGAGTTGAAGCCCTTCAGTACGCCGTACGTCGTGCCCTTGTCCCTGACGGTGATGTTCTTGACGTCAACGCCTCGCACCGGCCCAGCGCCGAGCCCGCGATCCTCGACGATGAAGCGCAACCAGGTCCGGTCGTCGACGAGTTTCACTCCGATCTTCTCGATGTCGATGTTCTCGAAGTGCACTCCTGTCACCGCCGCCGAGCCGTACCTGTGGTGGATGCCCAGCCCGATCGCCGCGTCGTACACGACGCCGTTGCGGAAGGTGACGTTGTTCTGCGGTTGCAGGGCGCCCTGGCCGACCTTGAAGCCGTAGCAGCGGGTCCAGGAGATCAGGTCGTCGAACAGCACCTTCTCGATCCGTTGAGGCGCACCGGGCCAAGGCAGAGCGATGTCGGTGTCCTCGCGCCAGGTCTTGGTCGTCCACGGATCGTCGAGGCTGATGCCGATGCCGTGCCGGACGGTGACGTTCTGCGATTCGTTCACGTCCAGGGCGTCGTTCTCGCCCATGTCCAGCCGGTTGAACACCTTCACGTTGGTGAAGGTCAGGTCGCGCGACCGCGCCGTGACGATCGCCCAGGCGCCGGACTCGCGCACGATCAGGCCGTCGAAGCGGAAGCCAGTCGTTGCTATCGGCACCAGCACGTTGGCCGCGAAGTTGTACTTGCTGATCGCCTCGGAGCCGTTGCTGTCCAGGGTTCCGCGACCGTAGACACGGATGTTCGAGGAGCCGAACGCGGTCGAGATCCACCAGGTGATGTCGCGGTTCTGCGAGTCCTTGTGCCAGTGCTTGGTGTAGTCGGCCGGGTTCCCCGTGAAGCGGAACACCGCGCCTGGTTCGAGGTAGAGCGACACGTTGCTCTTCAGGAGCACATTGCCGACCTTGTAGACACCGGCCGGCACGTAGACGGTACCTCCGCCGGCCTTGGTCGCCGCATCGACAGCCCCTTGTACTGCGGCCGTAGACATCGCCGAGCCGGTCGGATCGGCACCACCCGCCACCACATTGTGGATCCGCGGTCCCGACGACGCCGGCCGATCGGTCTCGGCGGGGTCCGCGGCGATCACCAGGTCCGGGCGGCCGTCGAGCTTCACGATCAGGTATTCGTCGTTCTGCACGGTGAAGGTCAGCGTCGAGCCGTTCACCGTGCCCTGCAGACCGAGTTTGCGCGGCGAGATCGTGTAGGCGCCGATGGCCGTGTTGTTCACCTTGTGCACCGCGATCGTGGCCGAGCCCTTGCTCATCGAAAAGTGTGCGTAGTCGTACCCCGGATAGTCGACCACGTCGATCAACTTGCCGTTCACGGTCAACTCGTAGTCGGGGGACCGCTGGTAGATCGCAGGCTGCGAGTAGCTGTCGATGCGGGCGGCAGCAGTGCCAGTGGCGGCCGCGGTGGGGGAGCCTGGCATGGTTACCATCGCGAGCAAGGAGCCAAGGGCGACCACCAAGTGCAGTGCACGCCGGCTCATCGGACCCCTCCATGAAAGCTCACGACGGGCTTCTCGACGTTCGGCCCGAGCGGAATGGCGAGTTGCTCGAAGGACCGCAACGGCGTGCCCTCGATGACGATGTTGCGTAGGGTGATGTCGTTGATCGTCCCGTTGGCGTTGCCGGCGGCAAGCAATGGCTTCATCGCGCCCTGGTGCCGGACGTTGACCCGGTCGACGACGACTCCTGAGACGGGGCCGATGCCGGTGCCGCGTTCGCGAGTGTTGATCAGCAGCCAGTTCTGGTTGCCGCGGTTGTGGTCCAGCGACTCGACGTCGATGTCCTCATAGCGGATGCGGGTACAGGGCTCACTGCCGTACGCCGGATCGACCGCGATCGCCCTGGTCGCGTTGTAGACATAGCCCTTTCGGTAGGTGACATCCGTCTGCCGCGAGAAGTGGCCGTTGCCGATCTTGAACGCGGCGCAGTGGGTCCAGGCGACGATGTCCTCGAACAGCACCCGCTCGACCGGTTGCCGCGGGTGCGGCCAGCTCAGCGCCAGGTCGGTGTCCTCGGCCCAGGCCTTGGTCGAATACGGGTCGTCCTCGGAGATCGCGATCGTGTGCCGGACGATCACGTCCTGGCATTCGTTGATGTCGATCGCGTCGTTCTCGAACTGCAGCTGGGACTGGAATCCCTTGTAGTTGGTGATCCGAACGTCGGAACTCCGGCTGGGCAGCACCGCCCATGAACCGGCGTCCCGGCCGATCACGCCGTCCAGGCGGAAGCGCCGGGTGCCGAGCGGGATCAGCAGGTGGTTGAGGTAGCTGCTGTTCTTGCGCATCCGGGCACCCTGGCCGTCGATCGTGCCGCGGCCGGAGACGGTGATGTCCGACGAGCCGGGTTCGGTCGAGATCAGCCAGGTGCCGTCCATCTTGAGGCTGTCCTTCCGGAACTTCTTCGCGTAGTCGGCCGGCCGACCGGTGGCACGCAGTACAGAGCCTCCGGCCAGGTAGAGGTGTACGCGCGAGCGCAGTACGAGACTGCCGATGCTGAAGACGCCGGCCGGGACGTAGACAACCCCGCGCCCGGCCACCTGCGCTGCGTCGATCGCCGACTGGATCGCCTGGGTGGCCAAGGTCCCGCCGGTCGGGTCCGCACCGAAGTCGAGAATGTTGAAGATCCCGGGGCCGTGCGCCCGTGGCGGCGCGGTCTCTGCTGGATCGGCGGCGATGACCAGCTCCCGCAGGTCGTCGATCTTGACGATCAGGTACCGGCTGCGGTCGATGCTGAAGGTCAGCTTGTTGCCGTGGGCACGGGTTGGGATGTCCAGCGCGAGCGGGCTGACCGTGTGCGTCACGATGTCGGCGCCGACGCTGACTTCGAGCGTGACGCGGCCGTGGAAGGAGAAGTGGGCGTAGTGGTACTCGACTTCGCTGCCCGGCTCGGGTGCGAAGGTGGTGACCGGGATCGGCGTGCCGTTGACGGACAAGCTGAAGTCCACGGACACCGGATAGATGGATGGCAGGGGATAGGTCTGGACCCGGGATCGGTCGGGACCGGCGAACGCCGGCTCCCGCGCGGTGACTCCGGCGGCGGCAGTGGCTGCCGCCAACCCGAGGAAGGTGCGGCGACTGTGATGGCGGTGCACAGTGACTCCATTCGGCTGGGCGGGCTTCGCTCGGTCGGGCGGCCGCGGAGAAGTTCTAGCGGATACCTTCCGAACGGAGTGTGGTGGCGAGTTGCTGGACGTGGTCGCGGATGATCGCGGCTACTCGCGCGACCTCCTTGTCGGTACACCGGGCGATCGGGATCGAGCAGCTGATCGCGTCGGTGGCGGGGATGCGGTACGGCACCGGTACGCCGATGCAGCCGAGGCCGAGCGTGTTCTGCTCGCGCTCCAAGGCGTACCCGCGCTGCCGGATGCTCTCGAGCTCCTTGGCGAGAGCCGCGTGGGTGGTGACGGTGTTCGCGGTCAACGAGGGCAGCGGATCGGAGGGCAGCTCCAGCGAGACCTCGGTCGCGGTCAGTTCGGCGAGCAGGGCTTTGCCCAGGGACGTCGCGTGCGCGGGAAGTTGCCGACCGACGCGGCTGGTCGCGCGGGCCGGCGCGATCGCCTCGCGGGTGGCCAGATAGATGACGCTCGCGCCCTCGAGGCGCGCGTAGTGGGACGTGTAGCCGGTCTTTTCACGGATCAGCTCCAGTGTGCGGATCCCGTGCGGCAGCGCCGGATCCCGGTCCAGGTACGCGGTTCCCACCAGCAGCGCGCGGGACCCTATCCCGACCATCGCCCCTTCGTTGGTCGACTCGATCCAGCCCATCGCGATCATGGTGTGCAGTAGTTGATGCAGGCTCGACCGCGGATAGCCGGTCTGCTTGTGCAGCTCGGTGACGGACATCGGTCCGCGCGCGTCGCCGAGCACCTCCAGGATGCGCAGGCTCCGCTCGGCCGATTTGACCAGCCGGATGTCCTCGGTCGTCACCACGTGCCTCCCAGCGGGTGCTCGGCATCGATGAAGGCGCCCGCCAGCACGGCCGACGGATCCGCCCGTACGTCGGTCGCGGGGCCGATCTGGTGCTCCGCGTCGTCGAGCGGGTGGAAGCCGATCGCCTTGCCGGCGTCCAGCGAGAACCAGCCGCGGGTGTTGTCCGACACCGCCCAGACGATGTGATGGCCAGGCCCCTCGAGGACGGCGACGGCCTCGACCAGCCGGGCCAGATCATCTGGCGACACCCAGGTGGACAGGGTCCGTCCGCCGGTCCCGATCGTCTCTGCGACCGTGCAGATCCGGGCGGAGACCACGGTGAGGCCGAAGCGATCGGCGTACAGGCTGCCGAGTGCTTCGAGGGTCACCTTGCCGACGCCGTAGTACGTGTCGGGCCTGGGCTGCAGCACCGGGGCGTCGGCGGCGTCCGCAGCCCGGACGTACCCGGTCGCGTGCAGGGAACTGGCGAGCAGGATCCGCGGTACGCCGGCGCGATGGGCTGCCTCCAGTACGGCGTACCCGCCCTGGATGTTGGTCTCGAGGATCTGTTGCCACGGGCGCTCGGCGGAGTGGCCGCCGAGGTGGATGACCAGGTCGGCGCCGCGGAAGGCCTCGGTCATGGCGTCGAGGTCGGTGATCGAGGCCTCGACGAATTCCTCGGCGGCGTGCAGTTCGTCGATCCCGGCGACGTCGATCAGCCTCAGCGTGCGGTCGGAACGCGCCAGCCGGGGGCGGACCAAGCGGCCGACCAGACCGGCTGCTCCGGTGATCACGATCAGCACCGCGTCTCCCTCCGTGGTGGCCGGATCCGGACACCGCCATGTTTCTATCCGTTGACAGATACGTGAACAAGCTAATACGTTTCGAAGTGTTCCGCCAGTATGTATCGTATTCACATATGTGAATGCGCAGAGAAGGACCACAGAAGGCTTCGAAGGGATGGGACTGACCATGAGGATTTCGTCGGCGAAGAGGGCCGCAGCCGCCCTGTCCGCGATGGCCCTGGTCGGCTCGCTGAGCGCCTGCGGGGGCGACGACGGCAAGAGCTCCGACAGCAGCAAACCGCTGGAGGTCTGGTCGCGCAGCGCGCCGGACCCGGCGAAGACGTACGAGGCGATCCTGGCCGCCTTCACGCAGAAGACCGGGATCAAGGTCGACTACCAGGGCGTGATCGAGTTCGACACGCAGTTGCAGGCGCGGGCCTCGTCCAAGGACCTGCCGGACGTCTGGATCAACGACGCCGGTCTGCTGGGTTCCTACCAGTCGCAGGGCTACGTCACCAAGGTCGAGAAGGGCGACATCGCCGGCAGCGACCAGATCACCGACGAGACCTGGGCGCAGAACCAGGGGCTCGACGGCGCGACGTACGGGGTCCCGTTCTCCCGCCAGTCCTTCGCGACCGTGGTCCGGTCGGACTGGCGCAAGAAGCTCGGGCTGCCGGTGCCGAAGACCTGGGACGAGCTCGCGGCGCTCGCGAACGCCTTCGCCACCAAGGATCCGGACGGCAACGGCAAGGCCGACACCTACGGCATGGTGGTCCCGGGCTCGAGCAAGCGGGGCTACATCGGCTGGTGGGCTTCGTCGTACATCTGGCAGGCCGGTGGCGACATCGTCGAGAAGGCCGGCGACACGAAGTACAAGTCGGTGATCAACTCGCCGCAGACCAAGACCGCGCTGGAGTGGGTCCGCAAGCAGTTCTGTACGCCGGGCAACGTGGTGCCGGGATCGCTGAACCTGACCACCTCGGACACGCCGTTCTTCGGCGAGGGCACGGCGGGGATCTACCTGACCGGGCCGTACACCTTCAGCGGGTACGACAAGGCACCCGGCAAGGACAAGTACGAGGTGATCCCGATGCCGAAGGGCCCGGTCGGTACGACGACGCTGGCCGAAGGCGAGAACATCTACTTCGGCGCCGGTTCGGACAAGACCGCCGAGCAGAAGGCGCTGGCCGAGTTCCTGATCTCGCCGGACGCGCAGAAGATCGGGATGGCCCCGGACGGGGCGGCCCAGCCGGTGGTCCGGCTCCCGGTGAACAAGACGCTCGATGCCGGTGCGGTGCGCAATGACCCGCGGTGGAAGCTGGTCCAGGACGAGTACACCGCGAACTCGAAGGCGTTCGTCTGGTCGATCAACTTCCAGCCGATCCGCCAGGCTCTCGGTGAGGGCATCAACAAGATGATGTCGAGTTGCTCCAGCGATCTGGACGCGGGCCTGAAGTCGCTCGACCAGGCGATCAACGCCGAACTCAAGTCGCAGGATCTCGCCGAGTGACGTCGCCCATCAACACGCTGTGGGAGCGTGCCGGGCAGGCCGTGAAACCGCGGCCTGCCGGGCACGCGGTGAAGCCACGGCCTGGCGCGGCGGCCGCCCGGCGTCCGCCCGCCGTACTGCGCGGCTCGTCCTGGTTGCCGTGGATGTTCCTGGCGCCGGCGCTGCTGTTCGCGGCAGTGTTCAAGTTCATCCCGATGGTCGAGGGCATCCGGATGAGCCTGTACAAGGTCCAGCCGTTCCTCGGCAACGAATGGGTGGGGCTGCAGAACTACGCCACGGTCCTCACCGACCAGCGGTTCCTCGATGCTCTCGGCCACACCCTCGTGCTGGGCGTCGGTCAGACGGTCGGCGCGCTGGTGGTCGGCTTCGGGCTCGCGCTGCTGCTCGAGGGACAGGCCCGGTCGCTCTGGGTGCTGCGGACCGCGGTGTTCCTGCCGGTGGTCACCGCCGTCGCCGTGATCGGCGAGGTCTGGCGGATCCTCTACTTCCCCACCGACGCGGGCTTCGTCAACCAGATCCTCGCGACGTTCGGTCTCGGGCCGTTCAGCTTCCTGAGCTCGCCGGACTCCGCGCTCGGGTCGGTGATGGCGGTCGGCATCTGGTCCGGCGCGCCGTACGACATGGTGATCATCCTGGCCGGACTGGCCGGGATCGACCGCACGCTGTACGAAGCCGCCGCGGTCGACGGCGTCAACCGGCGGCAGCGGTTGCGCCACATCGTCCTGCCGGGATTGCGGCCGGCGCTCACGGTGGTGCTGACGCTGGCGGCGATCCGGGGCCTGCGGATCTTCACCGAGGTCTACGTCCTCACCGGTGGTGGACCGGCCGGATCGACCGAGGTCTGGATGACCCGGGTGTACTCGCTCGGTTTCGAGCGCAACGATCTCGGCGTCGCCTCCGCGGCCTCGATGCTGCTGCTCTTCGTCACCGCGCTCCTCACGATCGCCGTCCGGCTGATCACCAGACGACGGGAGGCGTGATGAGCAACCCCACGAAAAGCAAACCAGCCC
>NZ_DASRXP010000692.1:0-17814 GCF_035687465.1 Kribbella sp. | reverse complement strand
TCGGCCAGTCCCGCCAGCAACCCGGTCATCCACGCGATCCCGCTGACACCCCCGCCGGCCAGCACCAGCGCCTCAGTCATGTCCGATCCTCTCGCCCGTCGACATGTCCACCTGAAACCCTAGTTCGAGTCCGCAAACGCGACTTTGCTCCAGGACAGCCGACCTCAGCCACAGCCAAGGGGGTGCGGGTGGCGAAGCCCCCGCTCGCGGCAAGCGAAGCGCAGCCGCACAGATGACGAGGGCGACCCGATTGGCCTCCGGCGGTGGGGTGACTAGGTATTCCCGCCGGTGTCCCGCCGGTATCCCGCCTCGCAAACCCTCCTTCCAGCGGGGAAGGATGGTTTCGGTGGATTGCCCGGCTCTCGAACTCATCGAGGAACCGAACGACTTCGGCGATTTGGGTGTCCCGCCAGCGGTCGCAGCGCGTGGCACGCCGAGGTCCAGGTCCCTTCCGAACCCAAGTGGGGCCCGGCAGAGCCCAACCTTCAGTCCAAACGAATCCGAAAGGTGCGTAAGTGAAACGAACCAGGAAAACCACGGCTAAGCGTGTCATCGCAACGACGGCCGCTTCAGCGGTCGGCCTTCTGGCCGCGCTCGTCGTAGCCGCGTCCCCGGCCGAGGCCTTCTGTTACGCGCAGGGTGATGCTCGTTCGATGAATTACGCGTACAACGGGCACATCGTTGCGAGGGAGCGCGCCGTCTCCGGCACTTGCGACGGTGATGAGATCTACAACGGTCAGCTCGCGGACCCCTACAACGACGGATACGCCGCCAGGGCACGTTTCAGAGACGGTTCATACAATGCGATCGCGGGCTACGCCACCACGAGCGCCTGGAACAGCTACCGCTTCTATGACCAGACCGGGAATTCCACGGCGTACTTCCAGATCTACTCGAGCCCTGCGTCCCGCCCCAGTTACTGGGAGATCAACCGCGGTCACTAGCCCCGAGACTCGACTTCATCGGTGGGCGGGCGTACTGCGCTCGCCCACTTCGTTGAAAGGAGCGTCCAGCGTATGAAGGCCCTCGCAGTTCTGGCGCCTATCGGCGTCGTCGCGATGCTGTTCGTCGGCGGTTGCTCCGGCGATGCCGACGCCGACCGCGAACCCACCTCGACCGAGCAGGCCATCATCGAACGACTGGCCGAGTCATCGAGTGACGATGCAGCTCCTGGGGAAACTGAGGCGGCGCGGCACGAGTTCATCGACCAGTGCATGGCCGAGGAGGGGCTGGAATACCTCGGGCCACCCGAATCACCCTCGATGCTCGAACGGCTGGATCTCACCGAAGAGGACTTCAGGACCGAGTACGGCTTCGGCCATTCGACGACCATCGACCTCGCCAGAAGCTACGAGGACCTCACCATCACCGAGATGAAGGCCTACCAGGCCGCGCTCAAGACGTTGCCTGAGGCCGAACGCAAGCGATACCAGGCACGTGAATGGGAATGCCTCGAACTGTCCTCCGCCGATTTCGGCCTCCCCGAGAACGGAACGGTGAACCTGCCGGCGGACTCCCCGATCAACGGGTACCTCGACCGAGCTCTGGAAGCGACCACGAACGATCCGCGGCTCGCCGAGGTCACTGCCCACTGGTCGGATTGCATGCGGGACCGGGGATATGACTTCGCTGACCGTGACGAGATGGGGCTTCCCCTGCAAGAAGAGGCCCAGCAGTTCATGACCGCCTACTCGATCCAGGGACAGAGGCTGGTCGATTCCGGGCGCACTTGGCAAGACCTGAGCGTCGCGAAGGTGCTCGACGCCGAACAGCTTGCCGCCCTAGAAGAGTTGCAACAGCGCGAACTCGACATCGCAGCCGCCCACCAGAGCTGCATCGACCAAGGGCACGACATCGATGCGGTCTACGCCGAGGTCTACGACGAGCACCTGGCCGAGTTCGCTGGCTCCTGACATGGCCGCGCTAGGCAAGGGAAAAGCGCGCTCCCCCTTGCAGTGGGGAGCGCGCCTGGTCTTGCGGGTTGGGCGGGCTAGGCGATCGAGCCGGACTTGATCCCGGCGATCAGGCCGCCGAGGTCGGCGGTGCTCACGCGGAGGTGGGCGTAGGTGTCGGCGAGGGGAGTCTGTCTCGATCTTCCCTGGCCAAGGCGACGACGGGGCCAATGAGAAGCCGTAGCCTCCCGATTAGCCTCCCGCGTCAAAAATCAGAGGCCCTTTCCCAGCCGGGAAAGGGCCTCTGACCTGCGGTGGAGCTTAGGGGATTCGAACCCCTGACCTCTTCCATGCCATGGAAGCGCGCTACCAACTGCGCCAAAGCCCCTTGCTGTCTTGCGACTGCGAAAGTCTAACTGACACGTGGCCGGAAGGAAAAATCGGGGGTCGGCCCAACCAAACCACGGATGTTTCAGCGTTGGGGGTCGTCGCTCATGACTGGTTCGGGGAGGGAGCCGGCGTTCCATTCTTCGATGCGCCAGCGGCTGTTGCGGCTGGGTAGCAGGGACACCCAGTTGCAGTTGGAGAGGCCTCCGAAGGCGGGCCAGTGGTCCTTGGGGATGCCGAGGAACAAGCAGATGCCGACGCGGGCCGCGAGGCCGTGGGTGGCTACTACGACGGTGTCGGACGGTTCGGCGTGTTCGACCGCGCGGGCCAGGGCCGGGGCGAAGCGTTCGGCGACCTCTTCGACGGTTTCGCCGGCGGTGCCGCGGCGTTGGGGTTCGCCGGAGCGGATGCGGGCGGCTGCTTCCGGGTGGATCGCGGCCAACTCTTCCATCGTCATGCCGGCCCAGTCGTCGACGTTGATCTCGCGCAACGCCTCGTCGTACTCGACTTTGAGACCGGTCAGGGCGGCGAGCTCACCGGCCGTCGCGGCGGCGCGCTGAAGGTCGCTTGAGAACAGCCGCGTTGGGGCGAGCGACGCGAGGCGGGCGGCGGCGGCGCGGGCCTGCGAGATGCCGACGGAGTCCAGCGGGATGTCGGCCTGGCCCTGGATCTTGTCCTGCAGGTTCCACTCGGTCCGGCCGTGACGCCAGACGATCAGTCGTCCTGCGGTCATTCTGCGGTGGCACCGGGCACGGCCGCGGGCAGCGGGATCACCGGGCAGTCGCGCCAGAGCCGCTCGAGGGAGTAGAAGCTGCGCTCCTCGGCGTGCTGGACGTGGATGACCACCTCGAGGTAGTCGAGCAGCACCCAGCGGCCCTCGCGAGCACCCTCGCGGCGTACCGGCTTGGCGTCGAAGTCGACGCGCAGCTTCTCCTCGATGGCGTCCACGATCGCGCGGACCTGCCGGTCGTTGGAGGCCGAGGCGACCAGGAAGGCGTCGGTGATGGCGAGCTGCTCGGAGACGTCGAACGCGAGAACGTTCTCGGCCTTCTTGTCGTGGGCCGCCTCGGCTGCCGCGGTGAGCAGCTCGATGACGCGTTCGGTGGCAGGCATTCCAGTCCTTTGATAGTGATGCAGGCTTAGTGGTTGATGTAGAGCTGGCGCTTGGCGATGTACTGCACGATCCCGTCCGGGACCAGGTACCAGGTCGGGTTGCCCTTCGCGACCCGCCGGCGGCACTCGGTGGACGAGATGGCCAGCGCCGGTACTTCGAGCAGGGTGATCCGGTCCATCGGGAGCTTGTCCAACGGGAGTTCGAGCGACTCGGTCCCCGGCCTGGTACAGCCGACGAACTGGGCCAGTTTGAACATCTCGTCGACGTCGCGCCAGGTGAGGAGCTGGGCCAGCGCGTCGGCACCGGTGATGAAGAAGAGCTCGGCGTCCGGGAACACCTTGCTCAGGTCCCGGAGGGTGTCGATCGTGTACGTCGGACCCGGGCGGTCGATGTCCACCCTACTGACGGAGAACCGGGGATTCGAGGCCGTGGCGATCACCGTCATCAGATAACGGTCCTCGGGCGGCGACACCTCGCGGTCCAGCTTCTGCCAGGGCTGCCCGGTCGGGACGAAGATGACCTCGTCCAGATCGAAGTACGCCTGGACCTCGCTGGCGGCCACCAGGTGGCCGTGGTGGATCGGGTCGAAGGTGCCACCCATCACGCCCAGCCGACGGCCGGGCCGGACCCGCTCCGGGGAATCCACGTCAGCTCGCTCCGCCGCTCAGCTGTGCGGCCGGCCCTTGCCCATGATCACGGTGACGGCGAGCAGCGCGGCCAGGACGAACAGCGCGAACCCGCCGTACCACCACGGCGAGATGTGCGACGCCTCGCTGGCTGCTTCGGAGGCCGCCAGTTGCGGCAGGAGGAGGGAATGCATGGAGCAGAGCCTATCTCCTGCCGGGCCGCGGGAGCGCGACCGGTCAGCTGTGCCGGAAGTAGCGGGTCAGCAGCCGGCGCCAGGCGGACGGCGCGACGCCACCGCGCTGGTACATCGCGGCGACCCGGCGCAGCTCGTTGATGTGGGCCTGGGCAACTTCGGGGGTGATCATGAGTCCTTCACAAGGTTGTAAGAATCTCCGGGGCAGTGGTCCCGGATAGTTGAAATTGTACGCCGTACTCTGGTGCGACACAAACGAATTGAAGGCAGATCTCCTGATCTACCTATGAATCTGTGGTAAACGGAGGGTTTCGCATGGACGCGATCGATCGGCAGCTGGTGGAGACCCTGCGAGTGAACGGCCGCTCCAGCTGGGCCGAACTGGGCCGGGTGGTCGGGTTGTCCGGGCCGAGCGTCCAGGAGCGGGTGAAGCGGCTGGAGGAGCGCGGGGTGCTGCTCGGGTACCGCGCGGTGGTCGCGCCGGAGCGGGTCGGGCTCGGGACCAGCGCGCTGATCGGGTTGTTCCAGCGCGACGACGTGGAGACGGACGACATCGTCGAGGAGGTCCGGAAGATCGCCGCCGTCGAGGACTGCTGGTTCGTGGCGGGCGATCAGGAACTGGTGGTGAAGGTGCGGGTAGCGGACGTGACGCAGTTGGAGGCGGTGGTCGGCAGCTTGCGCCGCGTCAACGGCGTGGTGCGGACCCGGACCACAGTCGTCCTGTCCACCCGCTGGGAAGCCCGCCCCGCTCCCCTACCCGACTAAGCCGGCCAGTTCCCCACCCCGACTGACAGCCCCTGCTCAGCTCCGGATTTGGCCTTCGCCGATCACGACGTACTTCGTCGACGTCATCTCGGGCAACCCCATCGGACCGCGCGCGTGCAACTTCTGGGTCGAGATCCCGATCTCGGCGCCGAAACCGAACTCGCCACCGTCGGTGAACCGGGTGCTCGCGTTCACCACCACCGCCGCCGAGTCCACCGCCTGGACGAACCGCCGCGACGCCGCCTGGGACCGGGTGATGATCGCGTCGGTGTGACCCGAGCTGTACCGGCGGATGTGGTCGACGGCAGTCTCCAGCGAGTCGACCACCGCGGCGGACAGATCGAGCGAGTTGTACTCCCGGCCATAGTCCTCATCGGTCGCCGCCACGACATCCTTGCCCGCAGCAACGACAGCCGGATCGCCATGCACAGTGACCCCCGCCTCAGCCAACGCAGGCAGGGCAAGCTCAAGGAACTCCGAAGCCACGGATGCGTGCACCAGCAGCGATTCGGCCGCGTTGCAGACACTCGGCCGCTGGGTCTTGGCGTTCAGCAGGATCGTCAGCGCGAGCTCGAGATCCGCCTCGGCATCCACATACACGTGGCAGTTCCCGACGCCCGTCTCGATCACGGGCACGGTCGACTCGGTGACTACGGTCTGGATCAGTCCGGCGCCACCCCGCGGAATCAGTACGTCGACGAGCCCGCGCGCCTGCATGAGTTCCTTCACTGCTGCCCGGTCCCCCGGCACGCCCTGGATCACGTCGGCCGGCAGACCTGAGGCGGCAGCGGCCTCACGCAGTACTGCGATGATCGCCTCGTTGGAGGAAGCGGCGGACGACGAACCGCGCAGGAGCACGGCGTTGCCGGACTTCAGGCAGATACCGGCGGCGTCGGCGGTGACGTTCGGCCGGGCCTCGTAGATGATGCCGACCACACCGAACGGCACGCGGACCTGGCGGAGCTCCAACCCATTGGGGAGCGTGTAGCCACGGACCACCTCGCCGACCGGATCTACCAGCCCGGCGAGCTGCTCCAGTCCGGCGGCCATCGCATCCACCCGGGCCGGGTCGAGGGAGAGCCGGTCCACAGTCGACTCCGGCGTACCGGCCTCTCGTGCCGAGGCGACGTCGACCGCGTTGGCCGCGACGATCGCGTCGGTGTTCTCTCGCAACGCGGCAGCCATGGCGTGCAGGGCCGCGTCCTTCGTCGCCCGGGACGCCGCGGCCAGCGCGTAGGAAGCCTCGCGCGCCCGCCGGCACAACTCGATGATCTCGCTCACCCCAACATCGTAGGACGATCCCCCGCCCGCACGCCCAGGCGTCTCAGCCCGGCCTACTTCAACAGGACCAGGTCGTCGCGGTGGACGACTTCACGCTCGTACGCCGCGCCGAGTTCGCGGGCCAGGTCGCGGGTGGAGCGGCCGAGGAGTTCGGGGAGTTCGGCGGCGTCGTAGTTCACCAGGCCGCGCGCGACCACGAGGCCCGCGGGAGAGACCAGGTCGACGGGATCGCCTGCGGAGAAGGTGCCCTCGACTCCGCTGATCCCGGCCGGGAGGAGCGAAGTACGGCGCTCGGTGACCGCGCGGACAGCGCCTTCGTCGAGTTGCAGGCGGCCCATACCCGAGGTGGCGTGGGCGAGCCAGAGCAGCCGGGTCTTGCTACGGCGGCCGGTCGGGTGGAACAGGGTGCCGACCGGGTCACCACGAAGCGCCTCGCCGACTCGTGCCGCCGAGGTGAGGACGACCGGAATCCCTGCCCCTGTAGCGATTGCGGCCGCTTCGACCTTGGTCTGCATGCCGCCAGTACCAACGCCGGACGAACCAGTACGACCGATCCGCAGCGGCTCCAGATCGGCAGCGCCGTAGACATCTTTGAGCATCGTGGTGCCCGGCTTGCGCGGATCCCCGTCGTACAGGCCGTCCACATCCGACAGCAGAAGCAGCAGATCGGTGTGCACCAGGTGACTCGTCAGCGCTGCCAGCCGGTCGTTGTCCCCGAAGCGGATCTCGGTGGTCGCAACCGTGTCGTTCTCGTTCACGATCGGTACGACGCCCAGCTCCAGCAAACGGGCGAAAGTCCTGTAGGCATTGCGATAGTGGCTCCGCCGGGTCACGTCGTCGACGGTCAGCAAGACCTGGCCGACGCGCAATCCATGAGCCGCGAAGGCGTCGCTGTAGCGGGCCATCAGCAGGCCTTGCCCAACAGACGCTGCCGCCTGCTGGGTGGCCAGATCACGCGGCCGCGAACGCAGTCCCATCGGCGCGAGGCCGGCGGCGATCGCCCCGGAGGAGACCAGCACGACCTCGGTGCCTTCGACCCGGCGAGCGGCGAGAGCGTCGACCAGCAACTTGAGGCGTTCCAGGTCGATCCTGCCGCGCTGGGTCAGCGACGACGAACCGACCTTCACCACGATCCGCCCGGCCTGCACCACCTCGGCGCGCTGGTTCACGAGATCCGCCGCATCATGCGTCCTGGTTGGAGCTTTCCTCGGCGTCGATGTCGATGACCTGGCCGAGCGCGAACAGCCGCTCCGCCTCGAGCTCGCGCGCGGCCTCCAGCTCGCGGGCCTCCTTGCGGGCCAGCCTCTCCGCGGCCTTCTGGGCCGCCTTGGCCTCGGCCGGCGACAGGTCGACCTCGTCCTCGACCCAGCCCTCGCCGTACTTCTCGCCGGTCCGCTCCAGGTCCCCCGTCCGGAAGGCGTGGTACTCCGAGTCGTTGGCGCGCCGCCGCTGAAGGGCCGGCCGCGGCTCCTCCAGCCGCTGGTCCTCGCCCCGGCGGGACAGCAGCTCGGCACCGGCCTGGACCTCGGGGGCGAAGTCGAAGACGACCGCGTTCGGGCCGTCGCCGATGATCACGCCGTCCCCCGCCATCGCGCCGAGTGCCAGCAGTTCGCGCTCCACGCCGAGCCGGTTCAGCCGGTCGGCCAGGTACCCGGTCGCCTCGGCGTTGCCGAAGTCGGTCTGCCGGACCCAGCGCTCGGGCTTGTCGCCCTGCACCAGCCAGGCACCCTCCGGGGTCCTCTTCACCTTGAACTCGACGCCACCCGTGGCCTGCGGCCGGATGATGATCCGGGTGTTGTCGGGCTTCTCGGCCTCTTCCCGGCGCTTGGTGACGAGCTCGGCCATCGCGAACTTCAGCGCGTCCAGACCTTCGTGGCTCGCGGTCGAGATCGAGAACACCTTGAGGCCGCGCTGCTCGAGCTCGGCCGTCACCATCTCGGCGATCTCCTTGGCGTCCGGCACGTCCACCTTGTTCAGCGCCACCAGCCGGGGCCGGTCCTCCAGCCCGCCGTGGGCCTTCAGCTCCGCCTCGATCGTGTCCAGATCGCTCAGCGGGTCGCGGCCGGGCTCGTAGGTGGCGCAGTCGATCACGTGCACCAGCGCGGCACACCGCTCGACGTGCCGCAGGAAGTCGTGTCCGAGCCCGCGCCCCTCGCTGGCCCCCTCGATCAGGCCCGGTACGTCGGCGACGGTGAAGGTGGTCTCTCCGGCCACGACGACACCCAGGTTCGGAATCAGGGTGGTGAAGGGGTAGTCCGCGATCTTCGGGCGGGCCCGGCTGATCGAAGCGACCAGCGACGACTTGCCCGCACTCGGGAAGCCGACCAGCCCGATGTCGGCGACGACCTTGAGCTCGAGCACGATCGTGCGCTCTTCGCCGTCCTCACCGAGCAGGGCGAACCCTGGAGCCTTGCGGCTGGAGCTGGCCAGCGCCGCGTTGCCCAGGCCGCCCTTGCCGCCGGCTGCTGCCACGTACTCCGCGCCGGGGCCGACCAGGTCCGCCAGCAGCTCGCCTTCCGGTGTAGTGATGACCGTGCCGTCCGGAACGGGCAGGACGATGTCGCCGCCCTTGCTGCCGGCCTGGTGATCACCCTTGCCCTGGGCACCGTTCGTCGCCGAGCGGTGGGCGGATCGGTGGTAGTCGACCAGCGTGGTCAGGTCGGAGTCGACGCGCAGGATGATGCTGCCGCCGTCACCACCGTTACCGCCGTCGGGTCCACCGAGCGGCTTGAACTTCTCCCGGTGCACCGAGGCGCAGCCGTTTCCGCCGTTGCCACCGGTGACATGCACCGTGACCCGGTCGACAAAGCTGGGGATCGCCATCGGTGGGTTCTGCTTCCTGCTCGGGTGTGGTGCTTCTTCTTACATAGCCGAAGGGCGGATCGCGGTATTCCGCGACCCGCCCTTCGAAAAGGCCTTGTAACTAGTCCGGGTGGCGGTGTTACTCCGCCGGGGCCGGGACGATGTTGACGACGCGGCGCCCGCGACGGGTGCCGAACTCGACGTGGCCCTCGGCCAGCGCGAACAGCGTGTCGTCGCCGCCACGGCCCACCAGGTTGCCCGGGTGGAAGTGGGTGCCCCGCTGGCGAACGATGATCTCGCCGGCGTTGACCAGCTGACCGCCGAAGCGCTTCACGCCGAGCCGCTGCGCGTTGGAGTCGCGACCGTTACGGGTCGACGCTGCTCCCTTTTTGTGTGCCATGTCTGTCTCAGCTCACTTCTTCTTGGCGTCGATCGCGGTGACCTTGACCTGGGTGTAGTGCTGACGGTGCCCCTGGCGCTTGCGGTAACCGGTCTTGTTCTTGTACTTGAGGATGTGGATCTTCGGGCCCTTGGTGCGGCCTAGAACCTCAGCTGACACGGCCACCTTGGCCAGAGCGGCCGCATCGGTCGTCACGGTGTCGCCATCGACGACGAGGACTGCGGGCAGCGAAATCGTGCCGCCGACCTCATCCGTCAGGCTGTCGATCTCGATGACATCGCCGACGGCGACCTTCTGCTGGGTGCCGCCACTGCGCACGATCGCGTACACCGTGGATCTCACTCTCTGTTTGTTCGGAAGTCTTACGGGGGCTACTCACACTCACACACGCAGCCCACACAAAGTAGGCACGCGAGACGCGCGCCGAAGATCTAGAATACGGGGCGCGTCACGAGTGGGTCAAACCGGGGTGGACGCCAACTCCTGGGCACCGACTGAGGCGTCGGCTCCACTGTTGCCTGCGTCACCTTCATTACTGCTTGCTGTACTCCGGCTACGGCTGTTCCGGCGGCGACGAGTGCTGCCGTTACGGCCAGTTCCGTTCTGTCCAGCACTCTCCTGCTCAGACTGACCCTCAGCCGCCTGCGAGTCCTGCTGACCGGCCTCCGAGTCGCCCCGAGCCTCGGTCGCCTGCGAATCGCCCTGGGACGCCTCCGCAGTCACCTCGGGATGCGAAGCAGCCGGTTCGCCGCCGGCGAGTTGGGAAGCCGCGGCGATCTTGGCGAGCTTCTCGGCGGCGTCGTTGTTCTGCTCCGCCTCGGGCTGCTCGTCGCCGCCCTCGCCACGACCCCGGCCCTTGCCGCGGTTCCGGCTGCGGGAGCTCTTCTTGCTCGCTCCCTCGCCGTCGCCGCTCTTCTGCTCGTTCTGGTTCTGCTGGCCACCCTGACCCCGGCCGCGTCCGTCGTCCTGGCGACGCTTGGACTCCTTCGGCTCGTCGTGCAGGATGATCCCGCGCCCACCACAGTGGTCGCAGTTCTCGCTGAACGCCTCGAGCAGACCGGTACCGATCCGCTTGCGGGTCATCTGGACCAGGCCCAGCGAGGTCACCTCTGCGACCTGGTGCTTGGTCCGGTCGCGTCCCAGGCACTCCACCAGCCGGCGCAGTACCAGGTCCCTGTTCAGCTCGAGCACCATGTCGATGAAGTCGATCACGATGATGCCGCCGATGTCGCGAAGCCGCAGCTGACGGACGATCTCCTCGGCCGCCTCCAGGTTGTTCTTTGTGACGGTCTCCTCGAGGTTGCCGCCGGAGCCGGTGAACTTGCCGGTGTTCACGTCGACGACCGTCATCGCCTCGGTCCGGTCGATGATCAGCGAACCACCCGAGGGCAGCCAGACCTTGCGGTCCAGCGCCTTCTTGATCTGCTCGTCGATCCGGAAGTTCGCGAAGACGTCCCCGTCCGCGGTCCACTTCTCCACCCGGTCGGCCAGGTGCGGAGCGACGTCCGAGACGTACTCCTTGACCTGGTCGTAGGCCTCGTCACCGGAGATGACGAGCTTGGTGAAGTCCTCGGTGAACAGGTCGCGGACGACCCGGATGAGCAGGTCGGGCTCGCCGTGCAGGAGTTGCGGCGCCTGGCCGGACTTCGACAACTTGTCGATGTCCTCCCAGTACGTCTGCAGCCGCTTGACGTCCGCGGTCAGCTCGTCCTCGGTGGCCCCCTCGGCCGCGGTGCGCACGATCACGCCCGCCTCGTCCGGGACGATGTCCTTGAGGATGCCCTTCAGGCGGTTCCGCTCGGTGTCGGGCAGCTTGCGGCTGATCCCACCGTTGCCCCCGCGCGGCACGTACACGACGTACCGGCCGGGGAGGCTGATCTGGTTGGTCAGCCGGGCGCCCTTGTGGCCGATCGGGTCCTTGGTCACCTGGACCAGGACCGCCTGGCCGGACTTGAGCACCGACTCGATCTTGCGCGGGCCGTTGCCACCGCCGAGGGTGGCCCAATCCACCTCACCGGCGTACAGGACCGCGTTGCGGCCCTTGCCGATGTCGATGAACGCGGCCTCCATGCTGGGGAGCACGTTCTGCACCCGGCCGAGGTACACGTTGCCGATCAGGGAGACCTGCTCCTCCTGAGCGACGTAGTGCTCGACCAGGACGTTGTCCTCGGAGACGGCGATCTGGGTCAGGTCGCCACGGGCGCGGATCACCATCGTCCGCTCGACCGACTCGCGCCGGGCCAGGAACTCGGCCTCGGTGACGATCGGCGCGCGGCGACGGCCGGCGGCGCGGCCCTCACGGCGGCGCTGCTTCTTCGCCTCCAGCCGGGTCGAGCCCTCTACCGCGGTGATCTCGTTCGAGATCGTCTTGCTGCGCGGCTCGCGCACCCGGACGACGATCTCCTCCGGGTCGTCGGGAGCGCTGCTGCTGTCCTCGCCCTTGCGGCGGCGACGCCGGCGGCGACGGCGTGAGGAGGAGCCGGAGCCCTCCGTCTCGTCGTCCGACTCGGACTGGTCGTCCGAGGCGTCGGAGTCCTCGTGGTCGTCGTGCTCGTCTTCGTTCTCGTCCTCGGACTGCTCGTCCGCGCTGTCCTCGGAACCGTCGCCGGCCTTGCGGCGGCGCCTGCCACCACGGCGACGGCGACGACGGCGAGTGCCCTCGCCACCCTCATCGCCATCGACCTCGTCGGTCTCGGCATCGGTCTCGATGGTGTCGTCTTCAGCGTCCTGCTGACCAGCATCCTGCTTGCCCGCGACCTGCTGTCCGCCGGTCTGCTGTCCGCCGGTCTGCTTGGCCGCGACCTGCTGGCCGCCACGCTGGCCGGTGGTCTGCTTGGCCTCTTCCAGCACCTGCTCGGAGCGGTCGGTTGCGACATCCTCGGCGTCGCGGCTGCGACGGCTCCGGCGGCGGCGCGTACCGGTCGGCTGCTCGTCGGCGTCAGCCTCGGCCTTCGCCGTGACCTCCGCCTCGGGCGCCGTGGTCTCGGGGGTCCTGTTGCCCGAGGTCCTGCTGCCTGCGGTCCTCCGGTTCGAGGTCCTCGTCTCGGGCGTGCTGTTCGAGGTGCTCGTGTCGGACGCGGCCTCGACGGAGCTGGTCGCTGCGGCCTTGGCAGGTACGTCGACCGGCGCCTGGAACAGCACCGCCGCCGCAGCAGGCGCCCGGCGCCTCGTACGGCGCTGGCTCCCGTCCGCGGAGGCTTCGGCGGCAGCTGCCAGTGCGGCAGCCTCAACGGCGGCAGCCTCAGCGGCCAGGGCTGCGGCTGCTTCTTCCTCTTCCGGCGTCAGCTCGGCGTCGGCCACTGGGCCGTCGGTAACTGCGGTGTCCGGGGTCAGCAGGTCGGGCTGCGGCGCGGCCGCGGCCTTCTTCGAGCTGCGCCTGCGGGACGTCTTCTTTGCGGCTGCAGGAGCCGCCTCCGTCACCGCGGGAGGCTCCGGGCTGTCGGGGGTCTCGGCAGCGCTGTCCGGGAGGGTGTCCTGGCCGGCTGCGACCTTCTTCGCGGCGGTCTTCTTGGCCGGGCGCTTGGCGACGGCCTTCTTCACGGTCCGCTTGGCGGCAGCCCTCTTGGCGGCCGCGGGCGCCGGATCGGCGGCCGCGGCGTCGGACTCGGTGCTGACGGCAGCCTGGGCAGGCTGGTCGGCGGGGGCGCCCTGCGCTGCGGCCTTCTTGGTCGTGCGCTTGCGGGTCGCCTTCCTGGCTGGCGCGCTACTGGCTGGTGCGGTGACAGCCGTCTCAGCGGCTGTGGTGTTCTCGTTCGGCTCGTTATCGAGCATGCGGTACGGGTCTCCTCAGGCCCTCCGGCGCATCCTGCGACCCCTGTCACGGGTCCGGCGCAGCCAGAAAGCGGTCTCGGTCTCGCCGTTCCCAGCCTGGGGCCGGTCCGGCGGAAGCCTTCTGGATCCGCTCCCCCGCGCTCGTCAGGGCACAGATGGAGCGGCGGCGTCGCCCTCCGCAAGGTGCGTCTGGTGGTCGACCGCCTGGCCGGTCGCGGTCGCCTGGGTGGCGTCGCGGTCACGAGCGAGCGGATCGTCCACAGTGCCGGTGGCCGCGATAAGCGGGCCCTGGGCGAGCCTGGTCAGAAGAGCCGGGCCCGTCACCGGAAGCGTCGCTACCTCTAGCACGCCGGCGAGGACATCGTCGGGTCTCACGGCCGGGGTTCCGTGCCGTAACACCACTTGCAGTATCGCACACGTCTCAACCGGAGCCGGTTCACTGCCGACCGCGAGTCGGAGAACGGCCTCCCGACAGTCGAACGAGCGAAGTCCCCGTTTGGTCATGCGCTCGACCATGATTTCGTCGGCTGCGAGGAAGGCGGCCACCGCCTGCTCCGCCTCGGCCGGATCCACGCCCGGCAACGCGATGAGCCACTCGCTGGCCTCCAACCGCTCCGCCAGCGACCCCTCGTGGGCGGTCACCACCTCGATGATGTCGAGACCCGTGGGCAGCGCCTCGTCGAGGTCGGCCCGGACCCGCTCCGGATCCCGTTCCTGTGTGAGCGAGATCTCCAGATATTCGGCCTCCGAGGCAGCCCCGGTCGGCGCGGCGCCGGCGTACGAGATCTTCGGGTGCGGGCTGAAGCCGTGCGAGAAGGCCACCGGCAGGTCCGCGCGCCGGACGGCGCGCTCGAAGGCGCGCTGGAAATCGCGGTGCGAGGTGAATCGCAGCCGGCCCCGCTTGGCGAAGCGGACGCGCAGCTTCTGGACCGCGGGAAGCTGCTGGGACGGCGGAGCCTGAACTGGTGCCACGACCGCCATTCTGGCAGCTCAGCCGCCGCTACCTCACATCTGCGGTAGGACGCCGTAGGTGGCGAGGGTGTTGCGGGTGCGCTCCTGCTGGATGTTGGCCGCGACCACGGCGGCGAAGGCCAGGCAGGCGAACAAGAAGACCAGCCACGACGGCGCTCCCCCGGCCAGCACGGTGATCAGCAGCGCCACGACACCGGCGCCGAGGATGAGCATGACGACCGTGCGCAGCGATCTCGCGTACGCCGCGACCACCTCGGGGGCGAAGCGGTCCCCCGCGTGCCGGAGGACCATCCGGCGGCCGTGGTTCGCTTCCAGGCCGGCGATCGCGCAGAAGATGGCGAAAAGCGCGAACCAGCGGCGGGCGAGCAGATCCTCCCGGTCCAGGGTGAGCACCACGAAGAGCCCAGCCTGGGCCAGGAAGACGAGCGCCAGGCTCACCGTGGCGAACACCTCCACCCGGACCAGGTAGAGCCGCGACCCGAACGAGACGGCCAGGTACTCCAGCACCCCGGCCGCGACCCCGGTGAACCACATCACCACCTTGGCGGCGTACAGCCAGTTGTGGAACGGGCCTTCGATCAGGGCCGGCAGGGCGGTCGCGGCGACCCCGAGGGAGATCCCGGCGATGACGGTGAGCAGCATCCGGTAGTCCTCGGCGCCGCTCGCGCCGGCCGGGTCCTTCACTGGCTCCGCCGGGTCCATCGGCTGCTCAGGGTTGCGCGTTGGACTTGCCGGTGAGGTAGAGGGCCCAGGCCAGCAGGCCGAAGGCGACGGTGTTGAGGGCGACGCGGACCAGGTTGAAGGCGCGCCAGCGGGATTCGTCGAAGGCGGCCCGGACCGCGGCCACATCGATGGTGTTGGGATCGCCGGCTGCCTTGATCGCGTCGTTCAGCGGCACGTTGACGGAGATCGTGATGATCACCACGATCAGATACAGCACGAAGGCGACCGCGATCCACGGCAGCGCCTTCTCCTTCAGTTGCAGCAGCCCGGCGAGGACCGTGAAGATCAGCGCGCCGAAGAAGCAGAGACCAAGGAAGATCGGGTTGATGATCGCCCGGTCGACCGCCTGGAACGCACCGACGAAGGTCTTGTCGTCGGTCTTGGCCAGGCCGGGCATGAACGCGTTCGCATAGATCCCGAAGATGCCCGCCACCAGCCCGGTCGTCACCGTCGCCGCCATCAGCGACGCCACCCGCAGTCCGTTCATCGCGCCCCTTCTCACCGCCGGATCAGAACCTGCCGCGCACCCCCGCTCCGGCAAGCTATCCAAACGGCCTCACAACAACCTGTCACCACGCCCTCTCGCTCGCTGACAACCGATCGGACGCGGCAGGCTGTCCGTATTTCGGACGCTACAAGCCTGCGCATTGGCCGCTGCGAGGTCCGGTGACGGTGTTCGGAGCCTGCAGATTGGTCGGGGTCGCTGCGTTGGACGAGCAGGCCAGCGGACCCTTGATCGTGTTTCCAGCCAGTACTACGGGCTCGGCCGTGCGGGCGTTCACCACAGAGACCGGACCGGCGACCGTGGTCCCGACGAGGACAGCGGCGTGCGCGGCTCCGTCTACCGAGACCGGGCCGGCGACGGTACTGCGCAGCAGGTGGACATCGGCTGCTCTGGTTGCCCGGACTGGGCCGGAGATTCTGGTGTCGACGGCGACCAGGGACGCTCCGGCGCCGATGCTGACCGGGCCGTTGATCGTTGCCTCCTGCAAGCAGGTGACGCCGGAAACCACTGCCAGTGGGCCGTTTCTGGTGCCTGTGATTGTCGTGGTGCAGGTGGGGGCCGGGCGCAACAGGGTGACGGCGAAGCGGTCCGGGGTGCCGATGTTGCCGGAAGCATCTATCGCGCGGTACTCCACCGAGTGGCGACCGTAGCCCGATGGCACGTTGTCCCAGGGGACTACGCGGGGGACGCCGAGTTTGCCGTAGACGAGTTGGTCGATCTCTGTGCCTTCGGCGGTGAAGCGGAACGGGGCGCTGGCGTCTGTTGGCCAGCCGAAGTAGTTGAACCAGCCGTCGCCGTCTACGCGGAACTCCGGTACCACGTAGCCGGCGCTGTCGTCGGTCGCCGTCAGACCCATCGTGAACGGGGCGTTGTAGATGTACTCCGGTCCTGTCGGCTTCTGCACCTTCAACAGCGGTTTAGACAGCTCGGATGCGACCTCTGGTTCAAGTCCGTCGACAGACCACGTGAGGCTGTCGCCATCCACCGTGGCGGTCAGCGTGTGAGCTCCAGTCAGATTCAACGCCGACAGGTCGAAGTCGCGGTCATTCCCCGGATTCGCCGCCGGCTTCCCGTCCACCAACCAACTCACAACCGGCTGAGCACTGTCGGACTGCGTCGTCTCCACATAGACCACCTCATCCGCATTCACCGGATGCTCAGTCGAAGTAGAGGTGGTGAAGGTCGCCTGAATCGCGGCGGACTCCGCCGCGGAGGCTGAGGCAGTCTGCGCCGCAGAAGCGAGAGCGGGGGTGCCTGCCTCACGATCGGCCGGCGCGGCGGCTTCGCCGCCGGGCGCGCCGGGGGCGATGGTCCAGGTGCGGGTTGCTGTTAGGGCGGGGGAGGCTCGGACTGCGGGGTCTCGGACGAAGGGGGTTGGGTCGGTGATTTTGGCTGTGAGGGTGTGGGGGCCGGGGGGCAGTGTTAGGGCGGCCAGGTCGACGGAGCGTCGTTGGTGGTGGGGAGGGGGGTGTTGTCGAGGGTCCAGGTGACGGTTAGTTCGTGGGTGGCTGGGTGGAGGGTTTGTAGCCAGATGACCTGGTTGCGGGCGACCGGGCCGGGCGGTGTGCTGGCTTGGAAGAGGTTGGCTCGGGATGAGATCCGCTGGGTCATGCGCTCGCGCGAGACCTGGTCGAAGTAGTAGCCGAGGGTCTTCATCATCGAGTGCTTGCTCGGCCGCCAGATCCCGGACCCGGCGTACATCCCCGCCTCGTAGCGGCCGATCACGCCGCCGGACTCGCTCGGCTCACCGAGCCAGCGGAACCACTTCTGCTGCTGGTCGAGCATCTGCTGTTCGGTCAGCAGCGTGTGGTGGATCGAGCTCGGCTCCGGTCCCTCGTACGGCGCGCCCCGGTCGCCGCGGGCGTAGTAGTCGTACTCGTCCTGCAGTCCGCCCAGCGAATGGCCGAGCTCGTGCGGCGTGATCAACGCGGAAAGGGCGTTCCCACCCGACGCGGTCGCATAGCTGCCCCCCGCACCGCCGTACGTGTCGCTGTTGCCGATGGCAAGGATCTGCCGGTTCGAGGCGGTGGTGCCGGGGACCAGATCGGCGTACTGCGCGGCCGCGGTCGCGCTCACCGTGAGCAGCCGCTGCACGCTGTTCGGATTGCAGCCGCCCCAGAAACCCATCTGCAGCGGGGTGTCCACCTGGGGCGAGGTGAGGCCCGGGTCGCAGTCGACGCCGCTCTCCGGGGAGGGGATCTCGACCGCGTAGACGTTCAGGTAGTTCCGGTACGACTTGAACGGCTCGATGCTCCAGAGCACGTTCAGGTGCTTGTCCACCTGCTCGCGGAACTTCGGCAGGTCCGCGGTGGTGTACCCGTCGCCCATCACCACCAGGTTGAACCGCGACGAGGCCGGCCCGGTCACCTGCAGCGGCACCAC